>PFWQ01000063.1 GCA_002791215.1 candidate division SR1 bacterium CG_4_9_14_3_um_filter_40_9 | reverse complement strand
GATGATTGAAATAAAATGAATTGATGTATTAGTGTATATTCCGAGCAAAACCCTTAGCGAGAGGATGTAATAAATTGTCGTGGAAATGGTGGAGAAGTTGTTGAAGTAAAAAAAATATCTCTTAATTTATATCAGACTGCTGTTCTCAGATCAGAATGATGGTTTTTTGATATTGACTTTTTTGTCGCAATGCTTATATGATTATACATCATTTTATTTATCCGCTATCTATGTGACTAAAGACTCTACCCGAAGATAACTCCCGAGGAGATAGACCATCATGAAATAATCCGTCATGAAACGATTTTTCTGCGATATGGAAACAACTTGATAAAGTCGTAGGAGTTGATGATCTGGCAGTTAAAGAGACTCTTGTGAATGCTATTTTGGAAAATTATTCTCAGGAAGATTTTCAAAGAATGAGAAAAAACCGAAAATCAGACAAGATAAGGACATTCAAATGTCTTATGTATAATAATTTCTATTTTGATTCTGTATGGAAAGACCAATCTGGCAAATGGAAATGTAATGATGAATACAGGCTTACTGATAGAGCAGAAGCAGAATTGATAAAAGTTCTCGACGCATATACCTTAGATCAAGGTCTGGATAAAATCATAGATATGACCACGCGCACTATTGCCAGTATCATCGGCGATGACCTAGCGACATTGTGAATCGTTGTGGAGAAAAAATATGTCATTACAGATATGAAGGGTACATCAGATGGATATGAGGTTACTCCTTATGTGCGTATCAATGATATTCCGCAATTCATGGCGTTCCTCGATGACATCAAGGAATCCGACACTGAACTGGATTATCTTCTGACTCTTGTTCTTGATGGCACGACCGTATGGATAGAAGCATATCTTTCCGATAGCAATCTTGCCAAGGGTGAACTCGATCCTGGAATAGAACAGTTTCTTTTGGATTTCAAAAAGATAACTGATCGTCTCTCCCAGATCCCATATTTTTCTCCTGAGTCCAATCTCCAGATTAAATACTATTCTCAGGCTACACATGGACGTTATCTGCCGGAATATATCAAATTCGTACAACTGTGATTCGCCGGCGCTTTGGATGAATCGGTAGACTATGACCCAAATCATATGCCAGCTTTTGTAAGTGAGCTTTTTTATGTATGAGCGGATTGATGTGGCATAGAAGAAGTTGAATGAGTCATAGAAAATTTTGATGATACGATGGATGATGTCGTAGATCTCTTGAAAAATACCAAGAATCCTTATCTTCTCAAGAAAATGAAAGATGAACTTGCTTTCTCATTGGACGCTCTGCAGGAAAAATTACAATCTGAACAGGATTTCGTACCTCGCCATAAAAACAATATAAGTTTCCTGGTCCGTAAATACAAAAATCTTATCCAAAGCAGAATGTAATATATTTCAGCGTATCTTTATAGATACTAAAAAAACCTTGACTTTACTATTGGCTTTCCTTATAAGATTTTTTCGAAAGAAAAAGAAATACAAAAAAGAAAGCAATCATGAACGAAGCAAAAAGAAAGAACAATGCAAAAAAAAAGTTTTATGTTTCCATTCCGAGAATCAATGGCGAAGATCCATTGATATCTGCCTTCTGCTTAATTGATTACGAAAAATCTTTTGTAGTGATGAAAGTGTACAAGAAAAATGAGGCCAAACTCATCAGAGAGAATCTGGAACGTGTTTGGAACGGCACCTATGACATGAGGTATGAGGACAGCTTGAAAAAACGCCTGTACCTCGATCATTTATCTACAAAAGATCTGGTCGAAAAAACCACCGTCAAATCACTGTGGTTCATCAACACCTTCTTTTATGAAGCAAGATGACATCACAAAAACATCATCTATCTATTTGAATCGCATAATCTTATGCGATTTTTTTATATAGTAATCAATACATAAATTCAAAGTCCTAACATCAGGAGTCACACAATCAAATGGATCAGCTTTGTTTTTTCGTGTTTGATTTTTGCAAGATGATCAACTGTCGCGTATCCGAATTCTACTAATCCTGCTATCACCAGCATCGGAAGTATGAAAATAAGATTATACACGAGCAGATACACGTATCCTCGATGATTAAGAGCAGAACTTTCTGCACTCAGATATCATAAGATGGTGAAATATGGGCCGGAAGAACATGGTAACAAGAATAAGCTGACTATGATTCCTACGAGAAATGCTCACGCTGGCGACGTAACTTTATTGATTATATCTCCCATTTTTGGTCTTCGAGCGAATGGAACTTCCATGACGAATATTTTCCCATACCAAAAGAAATCCTTGAGATTTGCTAATCAGACTAATATTCACAGAATACCTACTACCAATTTGATATAGAAAGTATTGGCCGATGATGCTAATGCCGAAAAGATTCCTATTCCCATGGCAAAATAGCTTAAAAATACTGCTAACGCAAAAAATGCTCCAGATAATAGCGTTTTTCTTCTACTTTTATGTTTGTTCAAAATAGCACCCAACAACAAAAGCATCACGGCGAATGCGCATGGATTGATGCTATCAGAAATCGCTGCCGGCAACATCACTCCGAAGAATGATAATCTTTTTCATAGACTTATATCAGGTGCAGCAACATTGCTTCCTGTGAAGGAAGTGTCTTTACACACAAAGCCTTTCGCTGTGAGTGTTTGATGAAAATAATCGATAATATTCTGGTCACCATTGATATAGTCACAGTCAGCACCAGAATTTATAATAAGAAATGGCACTTCTATGTTTTCGTAGTTCAAATCATGTTTTTGCATGTATCATTCCAATTCTTTCAGATTGGTTTTGTTAAAAAATACTTCTTTCTTGGACAGATCCCATTTTTCGCTTATTTTATTCTCTGTCAAAAAATCTTCCACCTTCTTGCAATGCGGACATCCATTACCATAAAAGAGGATGTAATCCTGCGCGTACGCACAAGCAGTACCGAGTATCGCATATACAGTGATGAGGATCAATGATATCGAGATGATTTTCTTAAATAGTTTCATCATTAGTTGATATTATATAAATTTTTAAATGAGACTCCTGCTCCACCCCGGCCCCGACCATTCGGGGCGTGGAATAATGCTGGAGTGACTATCACTTCGTGAGGTTTTGGTTATCCTAACGTTCTACGATCTAACGTTCCAACGTTCTACTTTTTCATCTGCTCGTAGTTAGTAGCTTCAATGATTAATTTCCCATTCTCATCGACAGAGATGGTGATAAGATAATCTATGTCCGTAGCCAACAAACCGAAATTGGTATAGATGATTCATTTGAGCATACTTCCGCTCGTAATCGCTCAAATTTCTTCAGCAGAGAGCCCGCTGAGCGCATCCTGCGCCATCTTGAATTCTGTGCTTACCGGAACCTTCGCTTTTTCTGCGATGATTTTTGCTTGTTGCATAGCTGCTTCATATGTACCGCTATATACAAGCGTAACCGAATCGAATCATTCAGTATCTACGAATGTCTGCTCGCATGCTTCTTTATCCAGAGCCAATCACTGGGGTTTGCTAAGTCATAATTTTTCTGCCCGATCAGGAAGGTCACATTTTTCCTTGGCAGCATCAATCGTCTTTTGAATAGATTCGAATTGTTCATCGAGATTGCCCTGCATCTTTCCCCATTCTTCATTTGCATTTTCAATAGTATTTTGAGTAAGCTCATCATATTCATCCTGCAATTCAAGTGCCATGGCATTGAGCTGATCAAGGTTGATTTCTCCCCTTTGGTATTGCTGTGGTAGTTCCGCGGTTTTGGCTAGGATCCCGGCTAGATTATCTATCTTAGAAATCTGTATATCATCATCGTTGTCATTTCGGAAACTGCAGACAAATGCCCGCAAAATAAAAATCAATATGGCTGCACCGAGGACGATAAGAAGCACTTTTATTCTTTTCATTTTCTCGTTTAAAAAATAAAAATGAACGAAATGATATATATGCAAATATATCTTGAATTCAAGAATGTCTTGTTTGTCTTGTTATAATAATTTTTGCGTTTTCTTCGCAATCATGTATTCTTCATCAGTAGGGATGACTCGGACTTTGATTTTTGATTTTCTCGTAGTAATATATTTTTCTTTCTTGGGAGAAATATTTTTCTTTTCATCAATGAATATGTTTAACCCTGCTAATCTTTCCAATAACAAATTCCTAAAAAAATCTGATCTCTCTCCGATGCCGGCTGTCAGAACGATGTGATCGCAGCCCCCAAGTAAGGCTGTGTAGGAGCCAATATATTTTACTAAAGC
The DNA here is from genome assembly GCA_002791215.1 of candidate division SR1 bacterium CG_4_9_14_3_um_filter_40_9. Lineage (GTDB taxonomy): Bacteria > Patescibacteriota > Gracilibacteria > Absconditabacterales > Absconditicoccaceae > UM-FILTER-40-9. The sequence goes on along the minus strand of PFWQ01000063.1, from coordinate 5,209 downwards.
TATGAGATACATGTTGAGCGCAAGCACACATTTCTGTTCTCATTTTTTGTATCATTCGATAATATCTCTCATATCACTAGACACTCATGAGATTCACAAGAGTCCGCTTTTTCTATCGAGAATCTCTTCCATCTGATCAGGAGAAAAGTTTTCTTTTTTCATCAGATAGGTAATCGCTCCTGGATCGATATCACCAGCCCTTGTGCCCATGATTAATCCTTCCGTCGGCGTCATTCCCATAGAAGTTTCTATGACTTTCCCATCTTTGATAGCAGTGATGCTGGCTCCATTTCCTAAATGGCAAGTAATCACCTTCGGTAGTGTTAAGTTTTTAGTGTTAAGTGTTAAGTAATCTTTACTTAACATTCAGCACTTAGCGCTTAGCACCTCCAACAAGCGTTGGTAGACAAATTCGTGTGATGTACCGTGAAATCCATATCTTCTGACTTTATACTTCTGATAAAATTCGTAAGGAAGTGCATAAAGATAATATTCTGCACTCATACTTTGATGGAACGCCGTATCAAATACCGCTACCTGCAGCATACTTGGAGCTTCTTTTTGGCAGGCGAGGATGCCGGCAAGATTTGCTGGATTGTGCAATGGGGCCAGATCGGAATTTTTTTTGATGATGTCGATTACGCTTTCGTCGATTACTACCGGCTGGGTTATTTCTTCTCCTCCATGAACGACTCTGTGGCCGATGGCTGAAATAGTCGTTAGTCCATAGTCTTTAGTCTTTAGCAAATTGAAGACTTCATGAAGAGCCTGGTCGTGATTCGCTACTTGACAATCAATATGTTTCTGGCTTTTCTTTATCTGGTATTCAAAAAAAGAACCATCGAGTCAAATCTTCTCCACGATTCATTGAATTATCGCTTTCTGGGTATCCATATCAAAGAGCTTGAATTTTAGCGAGGAACTTCAGGAATTGATGACGAGAATGTGCATAATATTAGAGCATAGAAAATAGATAAAAGAATATAGAGATGTATGAGTTTTATCGTTTCGAAGAGAAAAATCAATTGTGAAAAAGCCCCCAATTCCAGAAGCAAAAAACATTGAAATATCATAGTAATTATGTAGTATTTATTGCATAATTTATTACATTAAAAAATCATAAGAAATGAAGAAGTTTTTGGTCACTACTCCGATCTATTATCCCAATGGATATCCACATATCGGTCACGCGTATAGCAGCTTCATAGCTGACTTTTACGCAAGATATAAAAGATTACTCGGCTATGCCGTCAAATTTTCTACGTGAAATGATGAAAATAGCCAGAATGTCCTCAAAAAAGCTGCTGAAGAGAGCAAAGAAATCATGCCGTATCTGGATGCCATGGCGCAGAAATGGAAAGAGGTACGAGACCATCTTCAGATCTCTTATACTGATTTTATCAGAACGACCCAGAATAATCACAAAAAACTCGTCCAGGAGATGCTCCAAAAATCTTTTGATAAATGAGATATCTATCAGTGAACCTATGAGGGACATTATTGCGTAGGCTGTGAAGCCTTTAAGACAGAAAAAGATCTGATCGAGAAAGACGGCCAGATGGTGTGTCCTGACCACCTTACAAAGCCCGATCTGATTATGGAAAAAAACCGATTCTTCAAACTTTCCGGCTATGAAACCAGCCTCAAGGAATTGTATGCACGCAATCCAGATTTTGTAGTCCCTGAGCATAGATTCAATGAAGTGAAATCTTTCGTGAACGGCAGTCTGATTGATTTTTCTGTTTCCAGAGAAACGAATAAATTCGGCATTCCTCTGCCATTTGATCCTTCACAGGTGACTTATGTCTGGTATGACGCTTTGTTTAATTATGTGACTATCAGCAGAAACGAAGGATTCTGGAATAATGAAACAGAAATCGTCCATGTATTAGGAAAAGATATCAGTAGGTTCCATGCTATATTTCGGCCAGCGATGCTTATGAGCGCAGATGAAAAATGTCCTGATAGAGAATACATCACCGGATATTTTACCGTCGATGGGCATAAAATGAGCAAATCGCTCGGCAATGTTGTCGACCCTGTGCAAATGGTGAATGACTATGATAGAGATGCAGTGATATTCAATCTTCTCTATGATGTCCCTATCTGAGCTGATGGAGATTTTTCCGTAGAAAGGTTAGCAAATCTGTATGACAGCATGCTGATATGAGGTCGAGGGAATCTCGTCAATAGAGTCACATCATTGTGTGAAAAATATAAAATCAATGACGGCGTGTTCATCCTGAAAAAACGGGAAATGTTTAAATGAGAAGACCTCGACCCCGAAGTTTCGAGGGCAGGCGACTCGAGGGCAAGCGAAAATGGGCTGTTTAAATTGTTTGAAGAAGATTTTAATGCTGATTATATTGAAGAAAAATATCTCAACAAAGCACACATCAGAGATTACCTGGAAGACCGATACAAACTCGTCCAGAAAGCGAATGAATTCATCACCAAAGCTGAACCTCGGAAAAAATACAAGAGAGATGCAACCAAAGCATGAGCTATTTCAGATTTGCAATTTTTGCTCTACATCGTGAAGAATTTAGCGTTGATTTCTGCTCCGTTCCTGGTCAATGGATTCAAAAAAATCCAAAATATCTTCGGCAATGAAGAATTGAGTTTCGTAGATTCAAGCGTGAGTTCTGCAGACAATGATAATTTTAAGAAGGCATTTGATATGAGAGAGTTTAAGGTCGAATTGAAACCGATAATCATCTATCAGAAGAAAGAAGAAAATGATAAAAACCCCGACCAGTCGGGGTGATAAAAGCCCTACGAGCGATAAAATGATAAAAAAAATGACGAGTTTTATCGTGAGCGAAGTGAGCTTTTATCATTTTATCACCAATCCAAGACGAAATCCTGAAAAATATTTTCTATCCAGATTTCCAAAAAATCTCATTCCCAAATTCATAGCCCAAAAGCGCCCATTCGGCGCTTTTTGATTTTGTCCTACTTTTGTACATTTTTTTCTAAGATTTTATAGTTATAGTCCCTCGCGTTGATCAGCAACACCTGTTCGCAGAAGCTTCTCATGCGAACGCAAACTTGAGACGTCAAGCCTTGATAAAATTGAGAGGCATTAAACAAAAACAAATTTTTATTTTATGAAAAAGTTAATTGTTCTTGCTATTATCGCACTAGGTGCAGGTTTTAGCGCATGTCAAAAGGAGAAAGAAATTTTTCCAACCAGTCAATCAGAAATGATTGCGACTCCCCCATCCCTTGTGGATGATTCTACACATCATAGCGATTCTCTAAATGAGCCGAAGATTTCATCATGGACTATTCTGCATGCAAGTAATGCTAATCAGATTCCGAGTAAATTCTTTAGAGTGAAATCAAAGTACAAAAACAGCTATGTGCATAAACATCAACCGGACAATACTTCATGCAGCTGGACAAACTATGTTCTTTGCACTGGAGCTATCGCTAATGCCAATGGAAATTCATATCCGGTGACCAATAACCAGATATATCTTGTCAAAAGCAGGTGCAATAACTCTATTAGCATAAGCGCACTCGCTAATTACGCTGGCTATTATGACAATAGCATCATCAGCTACAGTCTGAAATGTAGTTATGATGATAGTAATGGGAGGTTTGAGATGGTTAAGTATATGTTAAGCCACATTAATACTCACCATACTCCTTTTGTCGCTTTAGCGCTTGATGCCCAATCTGGGAAAGGTCATTATCTGACTGTATGGAGCATCAACTGGAAAGTAGGCGGAACTGGTTCGACAGTTTACTACACGAACTCCTTAACCTATCCACCATCATCAAATCCTGATTTTGATGATGTAGTTAAACATGTTTCCTTAACCACATTCTTGAATTGGATGAGAGACAATCCACAGGCTGAAAAATACAATTGTCTATTCTTATGGAGCAAATAATGATTTAGGCGTGGTTTTATGCCACGCCTATTTGTTTGAAAATGCTTGGCAGAATAATATACAATATCTATTTATATTACCAAATTTTTATGAAAAAAACTATCTTTATACTATTACTGCTTATATTTTTAACGGGTTGTTCTAACCAGAATGTTTCTATTGATAATGGTAACTTACTAGAAGCAGAAAGAATAAAAGTAATTGAAAATCAAATTCGCAAAGAGCATGAACAATGGAGAAAAGAATGGGAAACACTTATGATTAAAAACAATTCAAAATATCCTGAAGCAAAAATGAGTATTTCTGTTACAACATGAAGTATGTTATGGGATGATAAAACAAAAGCACCGCATGAGGTATCATTTCTTCAAAATGCCGAAGAAAAACAAAATTGATGGAAAATAAGTATTGTTACGGGCTATATATACACATACAAATATGATGATTTATGATTGAAAATTAATACATCAGAGCTCTACGAACCTTATTTTTTTGAAAAATCTGATAAACCTTTGATAAAGAGAAATGGGAACATTATATATAATGCATCTAACGACAGTTGAATAATTGGATGGGACTACATAGAAGTTTTCTTCAAAGATCCTAAAAAACCATTTGAAGATGAAATCAAAGAAAAGCAACTACCTGCATGATGTACAATTTGAACGGGAATTGCGGTAGATCATCCTATTTCAAAACATATAAAATGATTCCAAGAAATTGCAATAAGCTCGATAGATGGGAATTTTGCTTGAGATGAAAATTGCAAACTAGACAAACAATTACCAGGCAACCTCATGTATATTTCCTTCTATATGGACCCTAAAAAACCTGATAGATATTATAAATTTTCTTATGGAGATTGTGCTCCTGGACCATGCTCCATCTTTGGAGATATCGAATTTTTCTAAATTCCACAAATATTTGACATTTGGTAAGAAATAGCTATAATTATAGCGCATTTATACTGCATCGCTTTAGAAGCTTAAACTTTTACACTTCGTTTAAAGTTTAAGCTTCTAAAGTCGGCTGTATAACTTCGACGTCATGAAAAACCATCGATACCTCAGGTTTTCATTGCGTCTCTGTTTATTTCTTATTTTTTGTATAATGAAAAATACGACCAATTCTGCCCATGAAAAAGGGCAGGAATACAAGCTTCCAGATGGGCTTCAAGATGATATGCTAGAGCTCAACAAAGAAGTAAAAAAATCCAAGGACAGGACGTCTATTTTTTCTCGTCCAGCTACATATCTCACTATGCTGACCACAGCGCTCACCTTGCAGGCAGTCAGTCCTGCTTTCAG
>PFWQ01000017.1:6946-7816 GCA_002791215.1 candidate division SR1 bacterium CG_4_9_14_3_um_filter_40_9 | reverse complement strand
TGATGATGACATTTTCCATAGAATTCGATAACCAAGGTAAACATTTTTGGTATCCGTTATTTACAGATAATTATTTTTTTTTCAATAAGAAATGTGGCAGAGGAGTCACTTCTTCCACCAAAATTTCAAAAAAGTCAGAAAGTCTATACCATATGTATTTATTCGGGGAATGGTTTTATCTCCTAGTCCGCATTCTATGTCTCATTCTCATGCCAGCTCTTCCATCAGCTCATTCTTCTCTGATAGTTTTGCCGGTAAGCTTCAAAAATGCTTCCTCCAAAGTCTCAGTCTTAGTCTGCTGTTTCAGATGTTTACTTGTGCCCACGCTGATAATCTTTCAGTGATCAATGATAGCTATCCTGTCAGCAATTTTATCCGCTTCTTCCATATAATGCGTAGTCAAAAAAATCGTCATATTTTCTTTCTTATTTAATTGTACAATATATTTCCACAAAAAATTTCTCGTCTGCGGATCAAGTCCGATCGTCGGCTCATCGAGAAACAAAATTTTGGGATGATGGATAAGCCCTCTCGCAATCTCCAATCTTCTCTTCATTCATCCGGAAAATGTTCTCACCAAATCATTTTTTCTATCCCAAAGTTCCACCAAAACCATAAGATCTTCTATTCTTTTTTTGGCAATACTTTTTTTCACTCCATATAAGACGGCGTGAAACATCATATTCTCGTAAGCTGTTAATTCATCATCTAGGGAAGGATCTTGAAACACTATGCCGATTGAACGTCTGACATGATCTTTTTCGTTAAATGGACAAAATCAATTGACTCTGACTTCGCACTTAGTGGTATTGAGCAGGGTGGTGAGTATCTTGATTGTTGTCGTCTTGCCTGCTCCATTTGGGCCTAAGA
>PFWQ01000017.1:0-6918 GCA_002791215.1 candidate division SR1 bacterium CG_4_9_14_3_um_filter_40_9 | reverse complement strand
CTGCCTCTACCTGGAAAGAGATATCATTCACAGCAGTGAAATCGCCGAATTTTTTAGTCAGATGTTTCACATCTATGATAGATTTCTTCATTTTCTTTATGGTAAAATTTAAATTTGATATCTTGAGTTTTTTCTAACGTTCCAACGTTCTACAACCTAACGTTCTATATTTCTATCTTCGAAAATAGATAGCTTCCCAGCAGGGTGACCGCAATAGTTATAGATGCCAGTACCAAGAAATCAATTCCCAATCCAAAATGACTCACGCCGATAAGTGATCATCTGACGCCATCCACACCATAGGTAAGCGGATTAAATCTCGTAACATAATCAATAATTTTTGGAAGCCCATCCAGCGGGAACAATGCTCCGGAAAGGAAAAATACCGGCATGATGATGAAGTTCATAATCAATTGGAATCCTTGCATATCTTCAAGTTTGGATGCGATAGCTGTCCCGAGTGCCGTAAACAGTATCGCTATCAAAAACATAAATCCAAATGCCACAACGACCATGGATCGATTTTCTGGCCTGAATCCTATCGCCATAGAAATGAGAAATACCACGACTCATTGCAATGATGCAACCGTTGCTCCACCAAGCGTTCTGCCGATCATGATTTTATATCTGGAAACGGGAGCTACCAAGGTTTCTTTGAGAAATCCAAATTGCCTGTCCCGGATGACTTCTATTCCATTGAACATGGCGGTAAATAGGATACTCATGGCGATGATACCTGGTGCGAGGAATTCTATATAATTACCTCATCACGCTTTCTGATACATAGGTCCAAGACCATATCACAAGGCTACCAAAAAAAGAAGAGGCTGGCCAAGAGAACCGATTATTCTCGCTTTTGAACGCCAGTATCTCTTTATCTGTCTGATTCGCATGATATAGATAGGTCACATGATACTATGGTAATGTAATAAATTTAGCAACCCTGCTTTTAGCATTTTTGTGGTGTATATCAATATAAGATTAATTTGCAAAATGCACGTCTTTTAATTATACTAACCTTAGTTGAAGGTTATAAAGTTGAAAGTTATAAAGATGACCGAATACTTTGCAAACCTTATGAACTTTATGAACTTTAAACTCTGTTATGAAAGTAGTTTACCCCAAAAACATCAAAAAATGATTGCTCGCGTGATTGACCTTCCAGATAGGGCCGATCAATTTATCGATCATACAATTGTTTCTCCTGGCGATAGGGGTGGCAGCTGCCATGTGAATATTCAACGCATTCAAAGGGTGATCAAGAGGTGTAGGGGTCATATTAGCGATCTTTGTGTTTATCATTTTTATCGTGATCGCATTTTTCAAGATATCTGAACTCGGACTCATCGCCTTCATCGCCAAAATGGTAAGGAACAATTTTTTTGATACCACCAAAAAATTCCAGATCAATTACGAAAAGCGTAATCCTACAGAGATAAAAATCAAAGAAGCGAAATCTGAAGAAGAGAAAGCGGTTATAGAAAACAAAGAAAGCTGATTCGACAAAGATAAATTAAAGGATATCGAAAAGGGCGGACTGATTTAAGATGCTTAAGCGCTTCAACGTTTAAACGATTATATGATTTACAATTCTACGTGAATATTCATCTCTCTATGTTTTCTCGTCCTGCTTCTAGTGACGTATTTTTTTAATCTCAAACCGAAATTCCTTCTCCCTGCAAAATATTTTAATCAGAATAAGCGTATTCTCTTCAAAATCGTGAATCTCGTATTAGCGTTTTCCATAGTGCTTCTACCCTTGGATCTCCAATTCGTGAGTGACAAGAAAATCATCACTGAAAAAATCCTTCCTGTGCAGATCATGTTTGACGTATCGATTTCCATGGCGGCTGATGATATCAAACCGAGTAGATATGATGCTGCAAAAACTGCTCTGCTCAAACTCATCCAGACGTTGGACGGCTATAATATCTCGCTCATCGCCTTTTCGGGGATTCCATTTATCTATATCCCATTTTCTACGGATACCAATGCTATCATATCCAAATTCGAAGACACGAATCTCGGAGATTTCCCGCCGACAGAGGATTTCATCGGTACGGCGATAGGAGATGCGCTCTTGCTAGGTATAAAAAATCTAGATAAGGCCTGCTCCGCACATAGATGTGGAGTCAGACTTCAGGATCCGGAATATCCAGGGATTATCATCCTTATCACGGATGGAGACAGTAACAAATGATATGATCCGATACAAGTCTTATCCATCATCCAGAAAAAAAAAGTCCCTGTATTCGCACTAGGAGTCGGAGCATCTGATTATCTCATCGGCTACGATAAATGGTGAAGTCCGGTACAAACCAGTATCAATATCCCGCTCTTGCAGGAAGTGACCAAGCAGACTGGAGGAGAGTTCTATAGAGTATTGCAAGAAAGTAATTTTGATGAATTCTTCGGCTATCTCAAAGATGTCATCAAGGCACAGGAAAAGCAGAAGATAGAAAACCAGTATATCGTACTCAATCAGTATCTGCTCGCCACCATGTGAATCTGTGTGATGTTTTTGCTTTATATAAAAATGAGGCAAATCAGTCTTCCCCGCACTTAGCAAAGAGTTTGCAAAATAGTGTTATTTGTATATAAAATAGCAAGTTTGAGTTCGTTTAAGCGCTTGATCGTTTTATCACTTCATCGTTTTCTATGAAACAAATAAAAAAAATTCTGATTTGACTATTTGTGCTTTGTGCACTTTCCACTGTTCTCGCTCAAGGGAACAGAGATAATCGATGATTGTATGGAAGCACTCCCATAGAAGTATTGGATAATGTGGCAGGTGAAGCCAATAAAAATTATGAAATCCAGGAAACAGCATTAAATGATATCACTGATCAACAGTGAGGCTATCAAAGCCAATACAAGATTGCTAATACCTTAGATCGGCTTAGAAATAATATCGCCCCATATCTTCAATGGGCGGTATATATAGGGCTTGTCGTGGCAGTGATCTTGATCATCTACAACGGGCTCTTGATGGTGACCAATGCTTTACACAAAGAAGGCGACATAGCCAAAGTGAAAAAAAGATTGATCAATATAACGATAGGAGTCCTCTTACTGACTGGATTCTATGCGATCATCAGAATCGTGGTCGGTCTGATCAATTCCGTATTTGGAACTGCCGGAGGCAGTTCGTGATTCTAATTCGGCGGTCGTCATTGCGAGGTACAAAGCAATCTAACCGCTTATTTGGTCCAGATTGCCACACTTCGTTCGCAATGACAGACCATTATTTATTATTTGTATAACAACCATGTCCATCATCAAAAAAACAATCTTCTCATTATTGATCCTATCGTGAATTGGAGTAAGTTTTGCAGTAGCCCCATCTTTTGATCAAAATTTCGCTAAATATCTTACGAGTGAGACTCCTGATGAATATGGAAGAGTGGAGACGGTTTTCAATATCTGCATATACAGAGACAAAACATTGATGGAAAATATAAAAAATCTTTTCTACCCAGGAAATCCTGCACAGACACCAACGAAATGCGGAGGAGCTGGTGGGCAATTGCGAGATGTGATCAGGGTACTAGGATTCGCTATCTTATTCATATTCTTGGTAGTAGCATGAATGAATTTCATCATGAATGCAAAAGAAGCAGATGGCGCGAAGAAAGCATGAATGTCTCTCATATATATAGGATACGGCGCCTTTCTTGTCTTCGGGGTGACGCGGATATTGGGCTCGGTTCTCAATATCGGAGGTCTGCAATGAACCAATCAGCTTGTACAGAGTGTCCAAAATAACCTGTTTTTGCAGATATTGAGTTTCTTCAAGGTCTTGGCATTCTTCTTCGCTATCGTGATGATCATCATCTATGGATTTAGGGTGATGGCATCTATGGATCAATCGGACAAGATAAAGACCATCCAAAAATGAATCCTGAATGTGCTTCTCGCCTTGGTATTCATCAAACTCATCGATTATATATTCTTTATCGCGCAGACGCCGGAATTCGGAGCGAAAGCATCAGATCTTATCGTGGATATAGCGAGGATATTATGATTCGTCCTAGGTGCAGCATTGGTAATAGCGGTATTTTATGCGGGTTTCCTATTCATCACGTCGTGAGGCAAAGAGGAGACTTTCAAGAAAGCAACGTGATTTATCGTCAACGTATTCATCGTGTCTATGGTGATATTTTTATTCTTACTTATCGTCTACCAGATCTTCAGGGAATTCGCAGGCACATAAAATTCAGAGACCCCACCTAGCCTCCCCTCCGAGGGGAGGAACCAAACCTCTACCCTGAAAGGGGACCCTGTCCGCTGTACAGCGGACCACCATTGATTTTTTCATTGTCCCTCCTGACTACAGTCCAGCATAGCTGGATAAGGAGGGTGGCCGACCCCGACGGTTCGGGGGAGGTCGGGAGGTTTGAGGTCCCCATTGGAGGGGGATTTAGGGGGTCTTTTTTATTTAGTGATTTTCAATAACTCATCAACTAATATACTTGCATAGGTTCCTCACGGAAGTGCAAATTGTAACAAGATGTCATCGCCCTGAAAACGGAAAAGAATATCTTTCGGACAGACTCGAAGTAATCTTCTGAGTCAGAAGATATGATATTTTTCATACATAGCGAAAAATTCTTTCCCTATCTTGTACTGTTTCATAAAAGCGATTTCGCGCTTCGCAGCAACAGTCCCTGCGGGACTGAGTTTGTTGTCATAGCCGAAGATCGGTCAAGTTTCTCCTTCAGTTATAGGTAAGTCTTTGCCCCCATGCGCCAGTGCACCTTTCAACTTCTCTTTCAGATATTCATTGAAAAGATGACTTGCGTAGGCTTGTAATTTAAATTTCGCTTCAAAATTCTCCCTGATCTTAAGCTTGCCTTCGATAAGGTCTCTGCCCATATTAATATTCTGAAAATTAATTCAAAATCTCTGATCACCGAAAAAATTAGGAAATCATTTCTCCAATAATTCCGTGACACGTTTCTGGATATTTTCTTTATCTTTGAGTCCGATGGCTTGATTGGCTCTCAATCTGATGTAAAACATATTGCTGATTTTGTCAGTCATGCCGATAGGTTTTTCATGCCAGTCGGTCTTGATAACTCTTGCGACTTCAGACAGAGCATTTACAAATGCATTTTCCCCTCAGATTTTTTTGAGCGCACTTTTGTAGATACTGATCCATTGTCTGGTGATGGCGTTCTTATCTTTGAGCCCAGCGATTCCAAGGGTTAGCCTAGAGATTCCAAACTCCTTGCAGAGATGATTCACTACATCCATGGTATTCAGATTCCTTTTTTCGAAATAGACGAAAAAAGCATCGCCTTCTCATGCGAGTTTGAAAGGCAATACTTCTTCTACGATAAAGTCTTGGGATTTCTGTTTGAAAGAGTAGAGCATTCGTCAAATTAGATATTTAAAGACCCCACCTAGCCTCCCCTTCGAGGGGAGGAACAAACCTCTACACTGAAAGGGAACCCTGTCCGCTGTACAGTGGACCACCATTAATTGATAATTGTCCCTCCTGACTACAGTCCAGCATAGCTGGATAAGGAGGGTGGCCGACCCCGACAGTTCGGGGGAGGTCGGAAGGTTTGAAGCCCCCTTGTAGGGGGTTGGGGGTTATAATAATTTCATTTCATGAAGCGTCTCTTCGTATTTTTGGAAATCATTTGGATATTTGCTTTGCAGATATTCCTTCAAAATCTGCTTCCGGTCTGCGAAACTCTCCGAAAGATTTTTTCCAGAAGTTTCAAAATTTTCTCTGATATCTTCGATATCTTGAATATTTTTTTTGAGTTTGATGTCTTTGATCTTCATGCGCAGATCTTCATCCACGAATTTTTCTATGTGTTCGTAGTCAATGTTATCGACCTTGAGTGAGAGGTAAAGTGAATTCAGATTGATGTTTTTTTTGTTCATAAATTTTATTTTCCGCGTCGTACTATCGCTGAGATTTTTTCTATTCGCTTCACGGACATTTTCTATCTGATTGAGCAATACTGATTCATCGATCACGCCCGTTTCCTCAAGGGTGATGTAGGGATTGATATTCAGTTCATGCGCTTCCATCTGCGCCGCTTGTCACGCTTTAGCGGGATTACTGTAGGTTCGGAGATATTTCATCTGGTTGGTTTCCAGCGAGCTGGTCGATCGGACGCTTCCGGTGCAGAGATAATTTTTGTGAGCAAACGCCTGGTGCAGATGCCCGGAAATCATCTTGATATCGGGCATATCAAGAAATGCTTCATCCAGTGCCACATCCTTGTAATGGAAGATGGATTTCTGTCCTGGGAATTTTGTATTATTGATATAATGATGATGGATTACTGTTAGGTTTTTTTCTTTCTCGACCATATCCAAAAGAATCTGATTGGCGATTCACGAGAGTTTTTCGTTCTTATTTAGAGAGTCTATTAGCGTTTGGATAACGGGTAACGTAGAACGGTTAACGGTTCTTGATTTTTCATTTCACATTTCCAGTTTCGCGTTTTCCATATCGATGAAGTAGGGGAAGAAGAAAATCTTTTCTCCTTCGATTTCTGTCAGCATCGGTTCAGTTATAAATTTAATTTGACCAACATGCTGTGTATTTATCATTTCTCATTTAACATTTAACATTACTTCAAAAGCTTTCTTCGCCTCCTCAAAGACGAAATTATTGCCTAGCCGGTCATGATTTCCCGCAAGGATATATACATGTTTCCCAGCCTTGAATAATTCCAAGAAAAAATGATACAAGCTCATCAATGCATTTCTATCGTAGGAAAAATGATACACATAATCTCCCAGGAAAATGATGTTTTTTTCGTCAGGATAAGCTTCCACGAAGCTTTGCAGCTCGGCGAGGATTTTGTCCTTGTAACGTGAAGTGATATGAAGATCTCAGATAAGAAGCATTTAAAATAATAATTTTAGATTTTAAATGATAAATCTTAGATG
>PFWQ01000060.1:984-7104 GCA_002791215.1 candidate division SR1 bacterium CG_4_9_14_3_um_filter_40_9 | reverse complement strand
CAAACATCACCAAACTTATTACCAAATACAAGAATATCTTGTACTATCGGGATGATAAGGAACTAAACATGTATAAAAATTCGATACTGTCTGTCATGAAGGCAGAAGATTATGACCTCAACGGCAGGCTCAGTGGCGAAGAAGCGTCCAGAAAGGAGCTTGTAATTTACATAATGGCATTAGCCAAAAAAGCTGGTTTGGGTATCAACGCATATATCGCGAAAAGGCTTTTGGATAAGGCAGCTGATGAAGGTAAAAACATAAATTACGGCAAGGACGGAGGGAAAGCCAATGTCCCAGTTTTGAAGATGGTACAAGATGAAATTTTGGCTCTACGCAAAGCTCAGAAACAGATACTCAACACTATGAACGCAGAGATCAAAAAAATAGAAGCCGAAATAACAAAATTTGAAACTGCTAGCTGGGATCCCAAGAATATGATTTCTCTAGGCGGTATGGGCGGTATAGCGGAGCTCCAATCTGCAAAATTTGACGAAACCAAAAAAATCATTTCTGTCCTCACCCAAGATGGCCTTACACAACATATTTCCTTGGGATCTCTCACGATTGTAAAAACAAAGGATGGACTCTATAAATTATTGGATACAAAAAACAATTACTCAGGATATTGTCTTAGGACTACCGGTACTTCATTTGAAATCATTACCAATGCCAAATGACGAAATGACACCGCTCGAATTTCTAAGTTTGATGAAGGTGATCTCGAAACAAACATCTCATTGAATGACATACCAGGATCCGTCAAAAAAACTCTTGGAGAACAAATCTATATGCATCTTATCGACAAAGAGATGACTAGCAAGGTCGTCCTTACCCAAACTATAGGCAGCAACTACAAACTCAATATCACTGACAAAGGTAGTGCGGTAGCTATAGAACAGCATGTAGATGAAAAAATAAATGGTAATGTAAACGATATCATCAATATCAACGAAACACTTACAGCCAATAAGGCTGATGTGGATACGTTTTTCAAAGAAGGATTTGAATGACGGACAACTGGTTTATCATGGTATGATACGGTATATTCCCGTACCTTGTTGGCACTGGGCAATACTGAAGCTATTTATGACAAAATGGATACTTTGTGGGACAACACCAAGAAAGAGATCATGGGTGCTTTGAATGCCGAAACTCCTGCATATACCAAGGAACAGGTCCTATCTTTCATTACCAAGTGATTGTATCTGATGTGACAAGTAGATCTCAAGGCCGAGCTTAATGATAATGGAACATTTAAAAAAGCTGATTACGAGAATGGTCGATGACAACTTCAAAAGTTTTGCTACCGCAGAGAGCATGATGTACCTGGATTCACTAGGTGGCTACAAGGAAAAATCGTTGCTTTGGGTAAGGAATTGGGCGCTGAATTTGTAGCTGGTGCAAGGATTGTAACTATCAACTACGCCAGTGACATACCAAAAGTTGTTTTGAAAAATACCGACGATGAATACAAGCGAGAAGATTCCAAGGCATACAGATTTGAAAATTATACCTTCTATAACAATGGAAATGTAGAGATATATGACAAGAAGACCAAGGAAAAAGAGATGAAAAACTCTAAAGAAATAATCGAGTCATGGCCACAATAACTCCTGAATTTCAAGAAAAACCCCGCCATCATTTGGTGGGGTTTTTCTATATAATCAATATTTTAATTCCTAGCGACCATCTTAATAAATACATCACTTGGGACATCTACGCTACCGATGGACTTCATCCTTTTCTTTCCTTCTTTCTGCTTTTTCAATAATTTCCTTTTTCTCGTCACGTCTCATCCGTAACATTTGGCGATGACATCTTTTCTCATGGCAGAAATCGTTTCTCTAGCGATGATCTTGGCGCCGATTCCCGCTTGGATAGGGATGATAAATAGATGTTTGGGAATCAGATCTTTTAATTTTTCTACGACAGTTCTTCACAGCGTATATGCTTTATCTTGATGTACTACCCGAGAGAGCGCTTCGATTTTTTCTCCATTGACCCAGATATCAAGCTTGGTCAAATCCGCTTCTTGATAGCCTCTAAATTCATAATTCATAGTCGCGTATCATTTGGTCAATGATTTGAGTCTATCATAAAAATCGATGATGATTTCACCCATCGGTAATTCATAATGCCGGACCAATCTGGTCGCATCTATGCTATCCATCTTCACGAGTTTTCACCTATATTCTTGGCAGAGTTGCATGATGTTGCCGGCATATCCTTCCGGACCGACGATTTCCACGTTGGCGATAGGTTCCCAGATTTCATCTATGACCCCCTGCTCTACCATATCGGCTCATGATTTGACTACTAACCAGGGTTTCAATATGTCTTTCAAAGCTTGGTTTCATTCTGTGTCAATATCGTTTTCAAGATCATCAGATTGCAGATTGCAGATTGCAGATTGCAGATTATTGAGAATTTGTTTGTAGAGTCAGGATTTGAGCAGATTTTGTATGTTTTGACCTGACTTGATTTGATCCAGAGAGAGATTTTTGGTCTTGATAAGATAAACTACAGTTGGGATGGTAAATATGGTTTCTACATTGTATTCTCTGGATAATCTTTCCTTGATGATATCCATGTGGAGCATGCCAAGAAAACCGCACCTAAATCAGAATCCTAGGGCCTTGCTGTCTTCCATTTCATATTCCACTGCACTATCATTGATAGAGAGTTTATCGAGAGATTCTTTGAGTTTATTATAATCATTGGTATCTATCGGATAGACTCCGGCATAGACGTATGGTTTGATTTTCCTAAATCCCGGAACGGCATATTTTTTGAGTTCGTCACCTTGCGTGTATTTGATCCCCCCGAGAATGGTATCTCAGATTTCTACGTTCCTGACTGTCTTTTCTCAGGTGACGATATATCCTATCTGTCATTCTTTTATCACCTTATCTGATGAATATTCCGGATCAAAATGTCCCACTTCCGTGATGGTGAGCTTATTTTTGGAGTGTACGAGATAGACCACATCACCAGTTTTGAACTGTCATTCTACGACTTTGATGTAGGCGACCACTCATTTATAGGAATCATAGACGCAGTCAAAAATCAATGCGGTATTTATTTGCGCTTCCTTTTTGATCTTCGGTTCAGGAACTTTTTCTATGATGTAATCGAGCACCTTATCTACATTCTCTCAGGTTTTACCTGATACACAGATGATATCATCTCTATGTATTCAGATGATGTGTTCTATTTCTTTGGCTACTCTTTCTGGATCAGCAGCAGGTAAATCTATTTTGTTGAGGACCGGGATGATTTCTAGTCACTGCTCTACTGCCTGATATAATACAGACAATGTCTGAGCTTGGATTCATTGGCTTGCATCTACGAGCAAAATTGCCCCTTCCACTGCGGCGAGTGAACGAGAAACTTCATACTGAAAATCAACGTGTCCTGGGGTGTCGATGAGATTAAATTCATATCATTTCCGCTGCATGCGGACTGGCGTCAGCTTGATGGTTATTCATCTCTCTTGCTCCAGATCCATACGATCCAATACTTGTCCATGCTCTACTTTTCTGAGCGTTCAGGTAATCTCTAGCATTCTGTCTGCCAGTGTAGATTTTCCGTGATCTATGTGTGCTATGATACAAAAATTTCTAATATTCATAAACAAAATATCTAAGTAATTAAATAGTTTTTTACATCTGAGAAATGATCCACTTGATAACTTCAGACATATTTTCTTTGGAAATTTTACCTTCATATCTCTGCAATGTTGATTTGATTCTCTCGGCGTCATAACCGAATCCTCTGAGCGATTTTATGATGTCTTTGTAAAGTCTTTGATCGACGTCCATTCTCTGAATGTCATCGAATTCGAAATTTCATTTCATTTCTAGAAGTATCTTTTTCGCTGATTTGGGGCCGATTCATGGGATGGATTGGAAGAATTTCGCGTCAAAAGTCTTGATGGCGTTTTGTAAATTTTCTCTCGGTAATTGAGCAAGCTGAAAGGCAGTCTTTGGTCAGACTCAGCTTATCTTGAGCATATCTTCAAACATATTTTTCTGCTCCATGCTATCGAAAGCGAAGTAGAAGACTGATTTCCTATTGTCGTCCAGATACGGGAAAAGGAAGTACTCTCCTCCAGAGGCGGACAAGCCCTGCTTTCATGAATATTGAACTTCGATGCCAAAGAAGTCGTTGGTTAGGAGCTTTTTATTTCAAATCACCTGCAGTTTACCGTTGAAATAATGGAACATTTTTTTGTTGATAAAATTTGATAAAACTTGATAAAATTTGATAAAAATGGCTTTGTCCTACGATTTTCATCTATTTTTATCGATCTTTAACAATCTTTATCAATTTAAAGAAGATTTGCAAGTGTATACATTTTTTTTCCTGTTGATATCGCAAAATAAATCACTAGATTTGACTTTGGACGTTTTTTTTTGATTGTCCGATTTTCATCGGATAGTTTCGACATTACCTCGACAGTTTGGGGTTGCGTCTCAACTAAAAAAAGCAAGTCCCTGTATGAAAAGAGGCCTGCCTTCGGCAGGTAAACCTGCCCTTATTACTATACTAAGCGTAAGCATTTGCGGTTTCATCCGCAAATATTGCTCTCGCATCTCCGGTAATTACCGGAGCGGTCGAGCTAAGCTTTACTACACACTTATATTATACATATTTTTACATATTTGTCAAATATTTTACTGCTTTCTTCGTTGAGGCATGCAAAAATTAAAGAAACAGCTTTGGGACAATTTCCAGGATGACATTAGTGAATTAAGTAAGCCACTCCAGGAGCTTTTGCAGAAATGATTTGAAAAATGAGAAATGAATGAAGAAGATATCATCGCCGAAATCGATGACATGGACCTCAATATCAAGATTGTGGAAAAATTTTATGGATTGGCGGACAAATTGTGAATCAAACTTACCACGATTGAAGAAATCCTCGAAAAGGAGGCTGCAACCTTGAAGAAAGAGACTAAATTCTGAAAATTGGAACTCTATGAAAGTAAACATCGCAATAATGATTCTCAATATAAGGACTTCATCAAGCTGTATTTCAATGATATCTCCAAGATCCCATTATTGAATTCAGAAGAAGAAAGAGATATTGCAAAACGCATAAAAAAAGGTGATGAAGCCGCGAAAAGGATTCTTATCGAGTCCAATCTCAGACTTGTGATCAGTATCGCGAAGAGATTTTTTGGTTCTAGATTGAGTTTTTCTGATTTGATTCAAGAAGGAAATGTAGGACTTATTAAAGCCATTGAAAAATTTGATCCAGATAAGGAATTCAAATTTTCTACCTATGCAACATGGTGGATCAAACAGTCGATAACAAAGGCTATCGCCGACATGACGAAACACGTAAGAATCCCTGTGCATCTGATTGATGAAATCAATTCTTATAATAAGACCTATCAAATGCTCTTCCAAAAGCTAGGAAGAGAGCCAACTTCCAAAGAAATCGGTCAAAAGCTTGGATTTCCGATTAAAAAGATTAAAAAGCTGGAAGAAGTGATTTTCGGGAATGTTTCGCTTGATAGAGAAGTAGGAGACGAAGGAAGAGATACTTTGGCAGACTTGCTCGAAGATTCCAACACCTTGAGACCCGACCAATTCGCAGAAAAAAATACGCTCAGAGACAATCTCGATATGATCTTGTGAATGCTTGATGACAGAGAAGCGAAAATCGTGAAGATGAGGTATGGTATCGATGGACCGAAATATACGCTTGAACAAGTAGGAGAAGAATTTAATGTAACGAGAGAAAGAGTCAGACAGATTGAACAGAAAGTGATCCAGAAATTGAAAGAACATACCTGATTGCAGAAGATTCTCGGTATCGAAGATGATGTCGCTAAACTTGATCAAGGCTGAGGGAAAGGCAAGAAAGGTAGAAAGAAATTGGCGAGAAATGAAGATGAAGAAGAAGAGAATAATGAATATCTGGATGACGATGAAGAGGAAATCGACTACGACAATATCAACTATCTAGACGAATAATCAACTAACAACTAACAGTTAACAACTAACAGTAAAAAAACAATTTAAAATTTAGAATTTATATATTTAAAATACAAATTTATGATGCCAGAAAAAAAAGACACCTATGACGCTTCGCACATCAAAGTGCTT
>PFWQ01000060.1:280-949 GCA_002791215.1 candidate division SR1 bacterium CG_4_9_14_3_um_filter_40_9 | reverse complement strand
GTATATCTGATCTACAGACTCGAAAGGGTTACATCATATGGTACAAGAAATCGTCGACAATGCTGTCGATGAGGCATTGGCCGGTTACTGCACTACTATCACGACCAAAATCAATGAAGATGGCTCAGTGACTATCCATGATAATGGAAGATGAATCCCTGTGGATAAACATGAAAAAACAGGTAAATCTGCCTTGGAGATGGTTTTTACCATGCTTCATGCAGGAGGTAAATTCGATAAAAATTCTTATAAGATATCATGAGGACTTCATGGAGTATGAGCCTCTGTAGTGAATGCACTTTCTGAATGGCTCGAAGTAAACGTTTATAGAGATGAAAAAGAATATTATCAAAGATATGAAAGATGAGTTTCTCAAGGTGATGTAAAAATGATAGGGACGACTGATAAGGTGTGAACTACGGTAAAATTCATGCCCGATCCGCTGGTATTTGAAACGGTTGAATTTTCTCAATCTACAGAAATCGCCAGAATGAAACAGTCAGCATATTTGACACCTGGTGTGACATTCAATTTGATCAATAAGAAAACCGGATATAAGTGAAGATTCTATTTTGAAGGAGGTATCAAAACATGGCTAAGGAACCTAGTCGGAGCGCAAGAAAGACTTGGCTCTCAATATTATATCAATCAAGAAGGGAATAATTGTCT
>PFWQ01000060.1:0-219 GCA_002791215.1 candidate division SR1 bacterium CG_4_9_14_3_um_filter_40_9 | reverse complement strand
AATATTCCAACTACTGATGGAGGCACCCATGTGTTATGATTCAAATCTGCATTGCTCAACATCATCAATGAAGTTGCAAAAGCTAAAGATAAGATCAATAAGAAAATCTGAGAATTCCAGTATTCTGACGTTACCGACGGACTCTATGCTATCATCAACGTCAAGATCCCTGAACCGCAATTTGAAGGGCAAACAAAAGGGAAATTATGAAATAGTTAC
>PFWQ01000061.1:2694-9823 GCA_002791215.1 candidate division SR1 bacterium CG_4_9_14_3_um_filter_40_9 | reverse complement strand
ATTCACCATCGAATGAGCGCACCCATCAATATTTTTTTGATGATGTCGCTGTATCGTTTGACCATATCCATTTCCTGTTCTCCTTGTTCTATGAATTTAAGGACGAAAAAAAGTATGAAGATGAAAAAACCTATCATGCTATATCTGATGGACATAATATAGGCGCTTATACCTACGTCAGTTATAAATAGTGAAATAAGTCCTATCCCACCAATGAGAATTAAAAAAAGAATAATAAATCGTTTGATAGGAAGTTTTCCCCGAAGAGATTTCCATAATTTATTTTTTTGGATGATGTAAGCCAATAATCAGAATAATCCAATCAGCACTATCTCTTTTCGCATTCGGACGATCTTCCGAAAGATTCAATCTAAGCCTAGTTTGTAGGTTACGAATGTTTGCAGAAAAAATTGGAGCAATAGTCCAACCAAAAAAATCTTTGTCACGATTTTGAGTATGTGCGGTAATTTGGAGTTTATCATCATGTCGATAGATTTGATAGAATAATAGATTTGATAGAATTACAGATTCCGCAGAATTATAGTTCTTTCCTATCATTCTATGGCCCTATAAATCTATTTCTCTATTCCTATTTTTATTTCCTATACACTTTCCTGTATGCCAAGTAGAGCCCAAGCGTGATAAAGAGTATTGCAATAACGTTTTCTGCTGGTCAGGTTTTTGGCACTTTGGTTATGCCTGTTCCTACTGTCGTTCATGCGCTTATGCCTCAGATGTTCACTACATAATGCACTTCTGTGCCGCCATTGTCAGGCACAAATTTGAATATATGTTCTCCATTTTTGCTTGTCTGTAACTCATATTTTTCATTGGACATATTTACCGTTGCTAATCTATTGAATATACCATTTGTGCTATCTTGCAGATAAATATCCACCATATCGCTTCCCGCTACAGCAATCCATGACAAAGTTATCTTTTTGCTTCCTTGTGTAGGGATTGTGCAGTCTGGATTACAGCTGTGGCTGATATTTGCTAGGGACATGTTTGCTCCTGCGGCCGCATGGAGTACTATTCCAGTATACACACCTTCACCATATGTTTGATCAACCAATTTGAACCAGAGATCTTGTGTAGATATTTGTCCTCCGATTCAATTGATGTCTTTTGGTATTACTCGAACATAATAAAGTTTATTGGGATCCAGGCCATCATACAGATTAAGTTCCATATCTAGAACCGTTTCTGTCCCTGTAAAATCGAATGTCTTTTCTTTCGCGCTATTGATGAGATTGGTATCAGTTATGATTTGATCCATGGTATATTCACCATACATGACGGTGTATTTTTTGATTTTCCCGCCAAGCTCATCGACGATCATAGGCGATTGGATCACTACTTTTTGCGGAGTTATCTCTTTGATAGAGATTTTGACGGTTTGATTATATCAAAACGTGGTTTCGTCGCTCAGATCGTCCAGCCGATTCACCAAGTCGACTGTCTGTGCAGAGACAGTGCAAAGTATAAAGTAGAGAGTGGAAAGTACAAAGACTCAGATTACTATTTTCTTTATATATTTCATGTAGGGAGTGAAAAAAATTAAAATTCCAAAAAAACGTATTCAATCTATGCCAGATAATGCACATTCGTTCTCCGTTTTCCACTGGTTTTTTGACAAAAAACTAACACTTTTGTGGAAAAGGTGTCAGTATCTTTGACAAAATGGCAAAAGTTGATATACAATGGTTATCAGTTTTCATGCTTTTTTCTTGTATTTATTCGCAGAATGTGTAATTGTGAGTAGTAAAAAGAAACAACAGAAACAAAATAATGTCTAACTAAAATTGAAAATTATGTCAAAACTGCCGTTTATTCCGTTGACAGCAATATCTCCTATAGATGGAAGATATCGCGAGCAGGTTGAACAACTTGCATTGTATTTTTCTGAGTATGCCCTTATCGGTTATCGTGTAGATATTGAAATAAACTATGCGATAGCTTTGACCAAAAAGGTCCCCAAATGGAAAAAATTTGATAATGAAGGGTCTTTGGGAAAGCTCAAAGCCTATATCGGCGATTTCCATAAAGGAGAATCTGGCTTTACTGTCGAATTAGCACAGCAAGTGAAGGACATTGAAATCGCTATCAATCATGATGTCAAAGCTGTTGAAAAATTCTTACGTGGCCTTGTTGCTGATTCTGAACTTAAAGAACTTATTCATTTTGCCCTTACGTCATTTGATCTAAATGGTGTAGCACAACCGCTTATGCTGAAAAAAGCCCTGCACAATGTATACATGCCTCTTTTGGAAAATGTGATTGATGAATTAAAGGGTATGCGTCATGAATGGGATCACATCACTATGCTTGCTCGTACTCATGGACAGCCAGCCTCACCCACTAAACTTGGAAAAGAGTTTGGCGTGTTTATCGAAAGGCTTGAGAAGCAATATGATTTACTCAAAGGGCTTAATCATTATGGAAAAATGGGTGGCGCTGTTGGCAATTTTAATGCTCACGTTGCTGCCTTTCCCACCATTAATTGGCCGGATTTTGCGGACAAGTTCGTTGGTAGTTATGGTTTAGAAAGGCTTCAGACTACTACTCAAATTGAGCATTATGATGACATTGCCGCAATCTTTGATGCGCTTAAAAGAATTAATACCATTTTAATAGGCTTGGACAGAGATGTTTGGACCTATATCAGTATGGATTATTTCAAGCAGAAGATAAAAGAAAAAGAGACCGGTTCCTCCGCGATGCCACACAAGATTAATCCTATTGATTGGGAAAATTCCGAAGGTAATCTTGGTTTAGCTAATGCCATGTTTGAACATTTTTCTGCTAAGCTTCCTATTTCCAGGCTACAAAGAGACCTAAGCGATTCTACGGTATTGCGCAATGTTGGTTATGCTATGGCTCTTACGGTAATCGGACTGAAATCCATTCTCAAAGGCACTGGGAAACTCCTGATTAATGAAAACAAAATCTGGTTTGATCTGAATAAGAACGTGGTTGTGATTTCCGAAGGTATTCAAACAATTTTGCGCAGAGAAGGATTCCCAAATTCTTACGATGTACTAAAAGAATTAACCCGGAAAAATAAAGAAATTACGCTGGAAGATCTTCATGAATTTATTGATTCTTTGAAGGTATCTGATGCGGTGAAGACTGAATTAAAGCAAATAACGCCTGAAAATTATACAGGTATTTATTCGGAGCTTTATAATCCGGAAGATTAAAATTTATTTATCTATCTCATTGAACGGGGCTTATGAGCCCTGTTTTTTTATTCTGATTTATACTCTGAACCCTATGACTAAGACGTCATCGACTTGTTCCAAATTTCCACGTCGAGATTCGAATGTGTTTTCTAAATGTATCTTCTGCTCTTCCATAGGAAGATCTGCGATGCTTTGGAATAATTCCTTGAGTTGTTTGACAAGAAATTTTTTGCCCTTTGGTCAACCGAATTGATCTTCGAATCAATCAGAGAAAAGATAGATTACGTCTCACTTTTCTCATTGGAATGATTTATTGGTGTAGGTATATTCTCCTGAACCGATGGCATGTTTCTCTTCTTTGAATTCGATACATTCTCTGTTTCTGATAAGTATCGCCGGATTTTTCGCAAGCGCGAATTCAAGCATATTATTTTCGTCGATGGCGCATAGTGCCACATCCATAGTGTCTTTAAGTTTTCCTTCTTCAGATTCTTTATGTTCTTGATGGAATTTTTTTGGCAGATATATGTTGGCGTAATTTAAGATATCAGCAGCTGTCTTTGTACTTTCTCTGTTGACTGCATCATCAAGCGAATCACAGTTGAGGAGGAACATAAACGCTCATGGTACTCCGTGCCCAGTGCAATCCGGCGCGGCAATAAATCTTTTTCCTTGTGTATTTTTTGCAGCTCGATAAAAATCACCGCTCACTATGTCTTTTGGCTTGAAAAAAATAAATGACTGGGGGAAAATCTCTTTGATTTCTTCCAGTGGCGTCATAACTCCCTTTTGAATACGTGTTGCATAATTAATGCTGTCTGTGATTTCTCTATGTTGATTTTCAATGATTTTATTACTTTCTGCAAGCCCATCTCTTTGAGCCTCGATTTCGTCCCTCTGAGCTGTAATTTCGTCTCTTTGGACCGTGATTTCTTTATTTTTTTCTTTGAGTTGTATATTTTGATTGTTGATCACTTTATTCGTTTTGGCTAGCTGTTTTTTTCTCCTGTTTTCACGTACTCCTATAATGACCATTCATAGAACTGTCGCAAGTATTGCTACTATGAATCATAATAGTTTCTTTTGTTTTTCAGATTGTTTATCCAATTCGCTCTTTTGTAATTTAATTTCTTTATCTTTTTTCTCTGATTCATAAATTATTTCTGTCTCTTGCTGGGATTTTAGTAATTCACTATTAGCAACACTATCTTTGAGTAAAATCCAGAGTTCATGATACTTGAGCGTGCTATCTGCATCCTCTGTGTGCTTTTTATAGAAAAAATACACATGTTCATATCCATTTCTTTCATTTGTGAGGATATTTTTTTCCTTGCTGAGTTGTATTCATTGCTGATAGTTTTCCAGTACCTGGTCATATTCTCCTTGTTCTTCATACAGATCTCCAAAATTGTAATAGATAGCAGGAATATTTTGTAATTCGCCAATCTCTTCTGTGATTGTTTTGGCTTCAGTCCGATGTGATAAAGCGTTCTCGTAGTTTTTTTTCTTGAAATATGAGTTTCCTGTCTCTACAAGATATTGGACCATCAGATTTTTTTGTTTTTTATCTTTGTCTTCTTGCTTCCTCAGTATTTCTAGTCCAGGGGAAAGATATTGTGTCAGAGCCATATCATATTTTAATGAATCCTCTTTTCCTTGCTCGTTATAGACTGCTGCTATGGCGACATTTGTAAGCAATTCTCCTCTGAGATAATTTGTGTCTTTCAAGATTTCTAATGCATCTTGGAAATATTCTAAAGCCTCTTCATAGTTTCCTTGCTTATATTCTATCTTCCCCATATCTCTAGTTACTCATCGTCTATTCTTTATTTCATCTGTCTGTTCATAATATTTGGCGGCAGTGATGTAATTTTTGAGTGCTAATTTGAGCTGATCGTTATCATAAAAATTTTTTCATTTGTCGTCGTAGTATCTTCCGATTTTTTTAAGCGAATCATTCGTTTCCGGTGATGAAATCTTGGTATCTCATTTTTGATTGCATGCAAAAAGTGTCAGCAACAAAGAAATTGCTACTGTCTGGAACAGGTTTTTGGTATCTAAAAAAATATATGATTTTAGAGAATTTTTCATGTATTTCATATACTCTTTTCTCTATCAATGTCAATATTATCTTATTTTATCTGTCGTCTGTGGATGGTTGGCTTGTCGTGGTTGTGTTGGTGTCTGTGTCTCTGTTGAACATGTGAATATGATTAAGAATTAAAAATTATGTATTTTTTCGTAAGCTGTGGAGATTGCAGTATTCTCTTACTGTTGCAATATCTTCTGTGATTTCAAATGTTGCTTCAGGAGCATCATTTGGTGTGAGTTGTTTTCTATAGATCTTATTTTCTGTAATGACTTCAATCCACTGGATGTAATGTTCTGGTGTCATCGGATGAGGAACAGATCCGACTTTGACAGTAACTGTATTACCTTCTTTACTTACGACTGGGATATGTTTTTCTGCAGAGATTTCTGGTTTGACCTCGTCAGTCATCAGTGTCATTTCTTTACCGCAGCAGACGATAGTGCCAACGCCAGTGTGAATCACTTCGGTCATATTTCCGCAGACGGAGCATTTATAGACTTGATTGAGCTGAGTCATGAGCATAGATTATAAAGTAAATGTGCTGCGGGACTTGTAACTAAACTCTTAAAAAATTCAAGATGTTTTTTGCATGCCTGCAGCGCAAATCGTAGAGTAATTTTTTGCCATTGCCGCAAAAAGTCACCAAAAAGGTCTAGTCGACATCAAACCTCGCCCTCTTATTTATCCCACCCTTGAATTCCTGTACTGTCAGAATATCTCGTGTAGTTCATATCCCGCTGTTTTGAAACAAACACCGATCCTTGATTTGTTCCGGCTAATCATTGCTGGACAACTGAGGTTCTACACACTAGTAATCTTCATATTATTGAAGAAACTTGTTATCTTACTCTTCACCCCCATCGCCAATTTAACGGTTTTTGCTTGGGAATTTGTTACTTTCACGTTAGATTTCTTCGATGACAGACAATTCATTAGAGTACCTTTGGTACTTCTTATGTTCTTAATCCTGGGGATCATGATCTTCGACTAAACTTATTTTCTATTCTTACCCAACCCCGCTAAGGCAGGGTTTTTTTATTGTAAAAAAAGGCAGCCATAAAAATGGACCGCCCGGATAATAATTGTGATTTTTAAGGTTTTAGCATTTTGAACTTGGCCACTGTCTTGTCCTCGAGCGCTTTCATCACTACGTTGATGTAGGGTTGAAGTTTGTCCTTGGTCAGGAATTCAGATACTTCTTTATTGTTCCAACCCAATCGTCCTGTCGGTTTGGAAGGATCGCCCACAAAGTCGGTGATGAATTTTTTGTACTGAGCCACATACACCGCTGATTCTGATTCATAGCCTTTGGGGACTCTGACCTGGAAATCAAACCTTTCTTTGTTGTTCCGTTTGGTCATGTGTTTACGTGCCCATTTTGCCGTTTTTTTGTAATCTTTCAGTATCTGCCGAAAGATTTTTTCTTCCATGGTCGCCCTCATAATAGTGTCCATCTGGCCTCCGGTCAGCTCCTGCCTAAATGCACTTTTTACGAATTTTTTCATTTCTTTTTCGTATTTTCTGCTCATGTGTATGGAGCTTTTAGATTTTGGTGATCCTTTGAACCAGTCACCAATGCTGCTGCTGTACCCGAAACTTGTTGTGAAATAAGCGATGAGTATAAGAAAAATTGCTTTTTTCATATGACATATTTTTAATTATTATTTTAATTTTTAGTTTCTATCGAAGATAATACTTAAACACCAGGAAAAGTCAAGTCTATTTTTGGGAAAGTATGGCTTTTGGCTTTATGTTAGCTGTAGATTCTAGCCCAAAATCGCACAGCAGAAAATAGTACAAAGAAACATGTAGTGAGTATAATTAGTGAAAGTACCACCTTTTACTACTAATA
>PFWQ01000061.1:0-2665 GCA_002791215.1 candidate division SR1 bacterium CG_4_9_14_3_um_filter_40_9 | reverse complement strand
AGTACCACCTTTTACTACTAATAAATACTACATGTCACAGCTATCTTACGAAGAATGCTTAAAAATTCAAATTTATTTAGAAGATGATTTTAAAGCGAGAGCAATTGCTAGAAAACTACATAGAAGTAACAGCGCAATTAGTAACGAAATCAAAAATACAGGATTAATTGAAAATACAATGCGAAGCTTGCCTGAGCAAGAAGGAATACTGTTAAAGCATTAGTAAATGCCATGAGAAGCAAGATCGAACCATGATGAGAGCTAGAAAAATATATTATACAGAAGATCAAGAATTATCAATCTCCAGAACAAATAGCATGAAGGTTAAAGAAAGAAAAAATTGTATTTATTGGGAAAGATATGATCTACAAATATATCAAAATGCAACATACAGAGTTGATTAAGGAGTATTTCAGAAGGAGATGAAAAAAGTATAAATATGGAACAATCATGGCTTGATATATTTACAATCGTGTGAGTATCCACGATGGACCTAAAGCCGTATATCGTAAAGAAAGATATGGTGATCGAGAGTGAGATACCGTATGAAATGGAATTGTTACTTATGTTGAAAGAAAAAGATTATATGCACTAGTAGAAAAGACAAATGGAAAACATGCTCAAGATATTACCAATGCGACAGTAAAGCTTTTCAACGGCATCCCCAAGTGACTAAGAAAGACAATTATATTAGATAATGGTAGAGAATTTGTAGAGCATTATATGTGGAAATGAATGTGTAGTATAGGTTGAACCTATTCCGCCGACAAAAGAAATCCATGACAAAGATGATTAAATGAGAACACGAATGGGTTGATAAGACAGTTCTTCCCTAAGAAAACAGATTTCAATAAGGTTACAGCAAAACAACTTGAAAAAAGCACTTACCTTTCTGAATAATAGATCTAGAAAAACCTTACACTATAAAACTCCTACAGAGGCACTACATCATTACTACTGTGCAGATTGGGAATAGAATTCACAAGCCTTATTCCTTATCGACAAACATGGTCTTATTTCTGTATTGAAGTGCCTCAGCAAGATGAATAATGCCTACATTTTCTATTCATTCCATGTCGGCTATGGTTCTGGCAAGCTTGATGGTCCTATGAATCACTCTCGGAGAGAGGCTAAGTTTTCTGGCCGCATCCTTAAGAAAATCTTTGGTCTGTGTGTCTAGCGGAATCAGCTTGTCGATATCCTTGGAAGTGATTTGGGAATTTGAGAAGATTTGCGAATGGTGTAATGAGATTCCGGTTCCAACACCTCACGCCGGAATGACTGTTGAATTGGCAAATCTTCTCTGTTGGACTTTTCGTGCGCTGAGAACTTTCTGTCTGATTTCTTCCGAGCTTTCTTGAGGAATCGTGTCGAGTATCTTGTCGACGTTTTCTCTGGGGATCTCTAGAATCATATCTATTCTGTCGAGTAGGGGTCAGGATATCTTGTTTTGATATTTTTTGATGTCAAAGAGCGAACATATGCATGGCTTTACTGGATCTTTGTAGTAGCCGCATTTGCATGGATTCATCGATGCCACGAACATAAAACTTGCAGGATATTGGATGGTTCCTGCGACTCTAGAGATGACGATGGTTTTGTCTTCTATCGGTTGTCTCAGTACTTCCAAAGTTTCTCTCGGGAATTCAGTCAATTCGTCAAAAAATAAAATTCATTTGTGGGCGAGCGAAACTTCTCCGGGTGTAAGTTGTGATCATCATCCTACGATAGAAATTTTGGACGCTGTGTGGTGTATCTGACGAAATGGTCTTTGGGTAATGAGCGGTTGCTGTTTTGTGAGCTTTCCTACGACAGAATAAATCTGACTGACTTCAAGGATTTCTTCAAATGTTAGCGGAGGGAGAATGCTATGCAATGCTTTGCTCAATAAAGTTTTCCCACATCCCGGTCAGCCGACCATGAGTAGATTGTGCAGTCCTGCTGCCGCAATACTCAAAGCTCTTTTGGCCAATAATTGCCCTTTGATATGTTCAAAATCAGTTTCGTATTCTCTATTGATTATGAGATTGTGGATATTTTTCGCTTCGGTAATTATAGGAATTTCTTTGTTTTCTAAAAAATATTCTACTACTTGCTGAAAATTATCAAGCGGATAAACATTGATGTCATGCACATATTCTAATTCATGCATATTTTCTGCCGGGATGAAAAAATGTTTGTAACCGTGTTTGATGGCGTTGATGACTGATGGTAGAAGCCCGTTAACTCTTTTGATATTCCCGTCCAATCCAAGCTCTCAGAAAAAGATAAAATTTTCAATCTGATCTTGATGATGGACTTTACCTTCGTTGATGAGTATGAGAATCGCTATGGCCATGGCTAGGTCCAGGCTTGTCCCTACTTTTTTGGTGTCGGAAGGGGAAAGATTCAAAATGATTTTGTGTTTGGGCAATGTGATATGTACATGGCGGAAAGTCGCTCTCAGTCTTTCTTTGGATTCTCTGACTGCCGCATCGGGCAGTCATATGATTTCTATGCTCGGAAGTGCGTTGTTGGCATCTGCTTCCACGGTGATTTCATATCCTTGCAGGCCGAGATTCGTAAAGGTTTTGGTTTTGAAAATTTTGGTCATTGGTTTATATGGAAAATAAAATTACTGTTTATTTTTTATCCCTGCGGGGCTTTTCTAAACCTACTTTTATCA
>PFWQ01000038.1 GCA_002791215.1 candidate division SR1 bacterium CG_4_9_14_3_um_filter_40_9 | reverse complement strand
GTTGCTCATACGGCGATACCAGCAGTTGGAACTGGATGCTCCTTCGCCCATTCTCGAGCTCTGCTAGCTCAACTTTTTATTTTTTCTCGGAATCATTTTTTCTCTGGCTGGATAGCCTGAAGATCTTTTTCATATTGGAAAAGCGCAGCTTCATCTTTCGCCTTTTGCTCAGTGAGCAACGCCTTGGTAACATCATCCAAAGTCTCAAGTTTGAGATCCACCCGTTCTTTTCTGATTTTGGCGATCAATTCTTGAGTCTCCTTTTTCTTCAGCTCGATTTCAGCTTTTTTAACCTCAATTTCCTTTTCCCTTGTATCAGCAATCTCTTTAGTAAAAGTGCTTTTATTTTTTTCCAAATCTTCCATATCTTTCTTAAGATCAGTGACGGACTTCTTGATATCATCAATATTTGTCTTGATCTGATTCATATCAGCGCTCGTATCGAAATTTTTCTTTTCAGCATCCTTTGCCAGCTGTTCCAATTGAACTTTATCGTCCTCTTTCAACACAGGAGCTTGCTCTATTTTTTTATCACCATTACCCATAATATTATCATAAAAGTATAAATAGTATAAAAATATAAATACAGAAATAGATTTGACCATTCTTTTACATTTTTTGCACTTTTACGTTTCTACATTCCAAGTATACTCCCAGCAAGCTCAAATATCAAAAAAAACCCCGCTTCCACAGGGTATTGAATTGACAGAAATATATTATATTGTATAATAGGTTATTTTATGGGTATTTCGTGATAGTAAGCCATTTTTTGTCGATTGTTCTTTTTTTTTCTAAAAAAAATTAAGAAGGGGGTAAAACATAAATGCAGTCAACGACTTTGGTTCTTTGTATATTGTTTGAGCTGGGTACATTCAGAAATAGCAATCCAGACTATATAGCGAGGCATACAAAGAACTAGACCTTTTGCTGACTTTTACGGCAATGGCAAAAGTCAGTCTGCGAAGCGCGCCGCAGGTTTCAATCCTCGAAGGGGGCAAAAAAATATTTATCTTAAGATTTTGTTATCTCATTCAGCACTTCAAAAAACTTATCCACATCGTTTTTATCGTTGTACCGATAGAAACTTGCCCTGCAAGTCCCCTCCCTACCTAGGAACTTATGCAAAGGATAAGCACAATGCCCACCACAACGAATACAGACATTAGCTTCAGCAAATTTTTCACCTATCATGTTAAAATTTTTCACTCACGGAAGAACGAATGAAAACACAGCAATTCTGCCTTCAACAGACATCGGTCAGACAATTTCTATCTTTTTACTTGTCACTCGTCACTCGGTACTCAACTTGTTCATGAAATAATGAACAAGTTGTTGTTCATGTTCTCGAATTTTTTGAATTCCACCAATCGAAGTGATATATTCTATAGCCTTGAGAAGGCTCACTGCACCGATAATATTTGGCGTCCCAGCTTCAAACTTATCCACAGAGCCATGAAGTCTATACGAAGTCGTATCGACATCCTCTACCGTTCCTCCACCCGCTATCATCGGAGACAGACTTTTGATATATTCTTTCTTGAGATAGACAACACCGATTCACGTATATGCCATCATTTTATGCCCGGTAAAGACCAAACAATCACATCAAATCTGAGCAACATTCACGGCAAAATTGGGAACGGATTGCGATCCGTCCACCAAGAAAAACGTTTCTTCACGTAATTTTTTACCTATCTTCTGCACATCATAAATCTTTCCTGTAACATTGGACGTCTGAGAAACAGCGACAACTTTTACATTTTTGTCATATTTTTTTTCAAAATCCTTCCAGTTAATGTCATAATTCTCGTCACTCGTTACTAGTCACTCATCACTGACCATCAAATCAATAAATTTGATGGTGAATCCATACTCCTGAGCCAAAATCTGCCATGGTAAGATATTCGAATGATGCTCTCGGATTCCGAGCAATACGACATCTCATTTTTTGAGGAATTTTGATTTCACCAAGGACTGAGCAATCAGATTGATGCCATAGGTAGAATTGTAGGTGTAGATGATTTCACTAGGTTTACAGCCGATGAATCCTGCTACAGCTTCTTTGGATTTGTAATATAATTCTTCTGATCTTTCAGAAAGCGAATACATCCCTCTGTGGATATTCGCATAATCATGAGCGACAAATTCGCTCACTTCATCAATCACCATCTGGGGTTTTTGGGTGCTTGCGCCATTGTCCAAAAATACTAATCCTGGATTGTTGGCGAATATCGGGAAATCTTTTTTGGTCATTATGAAGTATGAAATACATAAATTAAATGAATTTCAAATCCCCCCTAACCTCCATTTGTCAATGGAGGAACATTGACTCACACACCCCTCCTTGACAAAGGAGGGGCTGGGGGTGGATTTGTCTACCTCTCCTCGAAGGAGAGGGTTGGGGTGAGGTCTTTTTAATATTGTATTTTATCCTGCTTCTCGACCCGCTTCTGGAAGACTGCATTCGCTTCATTCCTCAGTAATTGTTCCATCGGGATTTTTCTGTCAGCCAATTTTTTATCAAGCTCTTTATAGATAAAAGCATCATCAAATCAAATGTCAGCTGCATCTTTTGAAGTATTGGCATAATAGATTTTCTTCGGACGAGCTCGATAGATCGCGCCCAAGCACATCAGACAAGGTTCACAGCTCGTATATAGTTCACAATCATCTAATTGAAAAGAATTCAGATTCTTACATGCATCACGGATAGCAACTACTTCTGCATGCGCAGTAGGATCATTGGTTGAAGTCACTTGATTCCGCCCTCTGCCGACGATTTTTCCGTCTTTGACGATAACGCATCAGAAAGGCCCTCAGGCATTCTTTTCCATATTTTCTAGCGACAATGCAATCGCCTCATCCATAAATTTTTCTCCCGCCATGATAAATAATAAATTATAAATACAATTTTTAACTATTTTTAACCATTTTTAACAACTTTTAACCATATTTTATTTTTTCACGATCACTTTATCCTTTTCCAGACTGCCCAAATCGATCTCCCTGAGCTTGGCATAGTCAGCATAATATCTTCTCAAAAGCTCGAAATTTTTGATCTGTTGCGGGATATCGATCAGATTATTGATGAATATCTTTTTACTGTCCGAAGTCATGATGACCGTCCTTTCAGCGCCTGGGAGATATGCCACAAATTTTGATTTAGGGAAAGCAGTATAAATCAGTGTCATCTGCTGTTGGAGTTCCTTCGCAGTCTGCTTATAAAACAATCCGTCTATAGTGGTTAATCCGGCAGCATACTGAGGCAGATATAACATTTCTTGACCGCTTCCGATAGTGTTTCCGCTGTAGATTCTGAAAGTATAATTTTTGTAGACGCCGAAGAGGACCGATTGATTTTTTATGACCATCTCCGGAGAAAAAAAAGTAATCGTCACGTACACCGTATTTCTGGCAACATAGTCGATAGTGATATCAGAAACAATAGGGAAAGACGCCTGGACGCTATCGAGAATGAATCATTTACTCCGGCGGGCTACATGATAATTTTCACCTTTGAGATACTTACTAATCGCCTTATATAAGTAAGGGTCGTCGAATTGCTGGATGCTTCAGCTGTCATATTGAATTTTTTGGATGATGTATTCAGGGACGAATAAAGTGCGCTTGAATAAAAATATGCACCCATAGATCAGCGTGAAAACGATGACCACACCTCGAAGGAATTTCATATTGATGAATCTGGATATTTTCAAAAAAAAATTCTTTGCAGAACTTTCCTTCGTATGTC
Organism: candidate division SR1 bacterium CG_4_9_14_3_um_filter_40_9; assembly: GCA_002791215.1. Lineage (GTDB taxonomy): Bacteria > Patescibacteriota > Gracilibacteria > Absconditabacterales > Absconditicoccaceae > UM-FILTER-40-9. The sequence continues at coordinate 3,018 of PFWQ01000038.1, read as the reverse complement.
AGTGCAATGTGGCTTGCCTAATGCTCTTTTGACGTACAAATGCCCTCATTATCACAAATACAAAAATTTATAAAACACAACAGTAAGGATGCATCAGACGACCAATCATCCTATCACTTCAAGCGGAGTGTGTCCCATCCTCTCTTTGAGGCGCATTATCGATTCCTGTCTTTGCAAAACGCTTTCGATATCATGTTTGAGAGCATTGATATAATGTGCATGTTTTCATGCTTCATATCTCAGGTTCATCGCATCATACGAAATCAGGAACATGAACACGAACGCCATGGCGAACATCACACTATTTAATCATTGATCAAGATATACTAAGGTGACCAAACTACTCGTCATACCGCTATGTACTGACGGGAATCATCCTGTAGTGAATAAATCATGCCGGTCAAAACGCTTATTTCTTACCCGATCGATCATCAACTTCATAAATTGGATGACGACAATCACCAAAATAGGGATGAACACTGGGTAAAAAGGTATATGCATACACGAACAAAAAACGAAATAAAAACAAAAAATATGCCTTGTAAATCACATATACGAAAAATTTGATAAATTTCAATCCATAAAAAAAGATTGTTGAAGCCAGCTTGAATCGAATATTTAATTACCTATACTAGAATCGAATTTTTATTCGCGACATCATGATGAAATATATCAAAATAGCCTTTCTATTGTCTATCTTCTATATTCTATTTTCTACAGTTCACGCAGCAACCGGAACCGTCTCTTATACGCCGACCAAAGTGAATATGCAGAAAGTAAGAACAGCACGACTCTCCCGACACAATACCGAAAGAAAGCTAGTCTGACTCACCGCATACACGGGATCAGCAAAACTCGATGCAACTGCTCAGAAACGAGCCGAATACCTAGCCAAAATCAACACAGCAACGCACAAAAGACTTCAGTCCGGTAACGGGAAACCCACCGATATCTACTATAATTATAAGAGCATCAAGGCACGATTTACCGGGCAGAATATCAATTTCCCACCAGAAAAATCAGGAGTTCCCAACTTCACAGAAAACCTCGCCTATCAATATTACAAATGTACCAAAGATGATTGCACAGCCGACATGATCACCGCTATCAAGAAATGATTCGCATTTTTTATGAGTGAAAAAATCCTCAAAGGCCCACATTACAAAGCCATCATCGGAAAACAATTTAAGATCGTAGGTATGTGAATAGGCGTCGTCAGAACGAGATATTATATAGTCACCCACTACGCGACAGAGATAGTGAAGTAGTGTCCCACAACATTCCCCAGCCAGCCTTTGTACGACATAATTTCGTACAAAGCCTAGTTGTCTGTCATATCCCTACTACCGAAATAAGAAAATAAGAGGGGCCTCTTTCTTTTAATTTAGTTTAATTTTTTTTAGAAATACACCTAGAACACAGTATGATATATCTAAATATTTACGAATAGAAACTAAAGTAAAATTTAAAACTTTTTTGTTACTCCAAGAGACGCATTTGTTCTTCATTTTGTGTCCATACCATATTCAACAAAAAAACTCCAATCACGAATACTTTCAGTAAATCTTGCAGATCCCCAAAGAGAAGAACCAGGATTCTGATAGACATCACGTTTAACCCCACCAGCAAACTCCATTCCTGCTCAAGATTTTTTATGTTCTGCCGCAACAGATATTCATCCATTAGCCATAACATTATTAAAATCATTCATAACACCACCAACAGATGCTCATGTTGTAAATTTAAATTTTTCTTTATCAAAAGTTTTATTTACTCAAACCCTTAAAGATTCATATGACTGCATATTTGGAAGATCGGCAGAAGTATTTTTAGAAATATTTATATCATTTGTTCAGTCATTTAAAGAATCTCATCATGCATTCAAGGATTTTGCTCCTCCACCAAATACTTGAGGTCATTCTCCCATGCATTTTCCTTCTGTTCAATTGATTGGTTCCATATCTTCCGTTCCCCAATCGTTTTTTCAAGACATATTGCCTCCATTTGATTTCTTCATAAAAGACACTCATCATCATACATTCACCTCCAAACTAACAGGATTTTTAGAGGTTGGATTAGATATTTCTTTAGAGATACCTAAATTTATACCAGTATTTGTAGTATATTTGTCATTTAATTCATTAACAAACAGATTGTTTGCTTGAAGTCATATACTTGGAGTCACACCAAATTTCGCCAAAGTTTTTTTTGCATTCACATAAGTTTGACTCATTCAAGCATCAATCAAATTTTGACGTGATTGTTCATTCACAGCAATATTTTGTTGCACAGTATTTAACTGTGATTCATATTGTACTTTAGCATCTAATAAGGTTTTTCAAATTTTAGCATCAATTGCTCATATGTTATTTTGAGTATTACGAGCAATAAATTCGGAATTCTTTTGATATTTATTATTAATCCAAGTAAGTTTTTTATTGGCATTTTTTTCTTGAAAATCATACAAACGCACATTTTTTAAGTATCACTTCAATGTAGCATCAAATGCCAATTGTTTTTCTTTTTCAAGATTTTTAACCTCTTTTTTCACATTTCATTCAGGTCAATCAAAAGACATAGCAATATTAATTATTAGATAAAATATCGTCCAAATCAGACATTTCTTCTGCCTTTTCAGACTTTTCTTGATCAAGAAGTTTTTTTACCATTGACCTAGAACTAACATAAATTTTCTTTTTTTCTTCCTTGTCTTTTTGAGCACACTCAGAGACGAAATCTTCGGCCACATGAGTTATTTCCTCAACATATTTCTTCTGGTTTTCTTCCCACAACCTATGTTCTTCCTGCAAAACTTTAACTCATTGATCTACCTTTTCTGGATTTTTTTGAAAAAAATTCAAAAGATTTTGTTTTTCTAAGACGGAGAAGGATAAGCTTTCTTGTAGAAGTTGTTGTAGTAAATCCATACCTTACATGAAGATATAAAAAATCACAATTTAATTATAATCAGAACTGAAAAAAAAGCAAATTTCAAAAAAATTTTGAACTTGATTTCTA
>PFWQ01000003.1:4192-7133 GCA_002791215.1 candidate division SR1 bacterium CG_4_9_14_3_um_filter_40_9 | reverse complement strand
GCACTCGAAAAACATTTTCAGCTTTGTATTCGTCTTTGTCTTCTGGATCAGCTCATGAGTAGCCTCATTCACCAGCGACTAATTTTTGATGCACTTCCTCAAAGCTATCGGAAATATATTTTAAGAAAATGAGTCAGAGTACTACGTGCTTGTATTCTGCCGCGTCAATGTTCTTTCTAAGCTTATCAGCAGCCCTGAAAAGCTGCGCTTCAAAATTTTTTTCTGCCATAAGAAAATTTATGAGATAAATTCTCCGACACTATACCCATCCGCATAATTTTCTCAACCCCAAAACCAAATTCTGCTTGTTTTTGGGGACAGAAAATCTATGTTTATTTGCATGCAATTTATCATCTAAAATAACCTATGGACCTTAATCAGATAGCCGAAAAGCGGCAAGAACAACGAAATAAACATCAAATCTACAAAGTCGTAGAAGATCCCAAAAAACCGAAATTCTATATTTTGGATATGTTTCCCTACCCTTCAGGCGCCGGCCTCCACGTAGGTCATCCCAAGTGATACATCGCAACGGACGTAATCGCCAGAAAAAAAACTCTGCAAGGTTTTAACGTCTTGCATCCTATGGGATTTGATACCTTCGGACTAGGGACTGAGCAGTACGCCATCGAGAAAAAAATGAAACCACAAGTCGTGGCGCAACAAAATATCGACAACTTCAAAAGACAATTGAAAATGTTCGGACTCACCTACGACCGAGACAGATCATTCTCGACAGCAGATCCCGACTACTACAAACGGACGCAACGAATTTTCCTTCAACTCTACAATCACTACTACGACGAAAAATTAAAGAAAGCCAGACCGATTTCAGAGCTAGAAAAAAAACTCAGATCATGAGATCTATCATCTATCATCTATAATCTATCATCTCCGTTGTCCGAATCCGACCTCCAAAACATATTGTACCATGAAAGGTTAGCTTACGTAGATTTCAAGCCTATCAATCGATGTCCCAAATGCATGACCGGACTTGCAAATGAAGATCTCGCTGACGGGAAATGTGAACGCTGCGGAACCATCGTCGAACAAAGACCGATGAAACAACGAGTGCTTAGAATCACCAAATACGCAGAAAGACTCCTCGAAGGATTGGACAAACTCCAATGGGACGAAGCAATGAGAGACCTCGAAAGAAACCGGATTGGAAAATCTGAAGGAACGGAATTTAAAATGCAGGTTCAAATACCTGAAAATACACCAGAAAATCTCAGAGAATCAAAAAAAGAATACAAGGATTGATCATACGATATCATAGGGCTAGCAATGAAAGTTCACTCAGCACTAGGACCAGGATTACAAGAAAAAATCTATAAAAATGCACTCAAAAAAGTATTAGAAAAAAATTGATTTAAAGTAGAAGAAGAGAAAAAAATAGAATACAAAATTGATGGAGAAAAAGTTGGATATTGATTAATAGATCTCCTAGTAAATGATACAATCGCAATAGAATTAAAATCTAGGAAAATACTAGAATGAGATTTCTATAAACAATTAAGAACGTATATCCAACAATGAGAAACAATCAAAACATGATTTCTACTAAATTTTTATAACTGAAAACTCGAATATAAACGTCTCGAGAAAGATTATTTTAATTCTAAAAAATCACCAGGCATTCTCAGCAATTCTCAGGGGAATTCTCAGGGATTAAGTTTCGAGGTTTACACCACTCGTATCGACACCGTCTATGGAATGTCCTTCGTAGTTATGGCACCAGAACATGAATTAGTCGATCAGATTACTATCAAAGAATACAAAAAAGCAGTAGAAAAATATAAAGACGAAGCAAAACACAAGAGCCAGCTCGAAAGAACAGAACTCCAAAAAGATAAGTCTGGTCAATTCACTGGTGCCTACGCTATCAATCCGTTTAACGCTGGCAAAGTTCCTATCTTCATCGCCGACTACGTCTTAGCGTGATACAGCACCGGAGTCGTCATGGCAGTTCCTGCACATGATGAAAGAGATTTCGAATTCGCAAAAAAATATGATTTGCCAATCACCCAATCTATCGCGCCAAAAAACAAAAGAAAAGCACTCATAATTCATGGATTTGAAGGAAGTGCAAAATGAAATCGACTTCCTCGATTAACTAAAAAACTAGAAGAACAAAATATAGAAGTAATCAACGAAACACTACCAAATCCAGCACATCCAGATTTTGAAGAATCTATGAAATTCCTCAAACCTCACTTTGATAAACTCGATGAAAGTAGCTTACTTATAGGGCATTCCTTATGAGGAAAATTTGCACTAAAACTATTGGAACAAAGCAAAAAACAAGTAGGAACAACAATTCTAGTTGCACCTACCACTAATATGGAGAAAGACTGGGAAGCGTTAAAAAAAGACACTGAACGAGAATGATCAGATATTGATTCACTAAAAGCAATGTATGAAATCCCATTAGACCTCAAAAAAATAAATACTAATTGTACTAACAAAATATTACTGCTAAGCAAAGATGATCCATATATCTCAATAGATACATGAAAATCATTAGACAATAAACGAACAGAAATCATTTTAGAAAACAAAGGACATTTCCAAGATACAGAAGACGAAGATTTACTCAAAATAGTACTAAATAATCTAGCTTGCTATACACAAAAATGAATCCTAGTAAACTCATGAGACTTCACCTGATTAAAATCCGACAAAGCTATCACCGAAATGCAGAAACGACTTGAGAAAAACAAGATAGGCTGAAAACAAATCAACTATAAGATGCAAGATCGAGTCTTCTCTCGCCAACGCTATCGAGGAGAACCATTCCCTATCCTTCGGATCAGTAACGAGTGAAAAGTAACGAGTAACGAGAAGAAAAAAAACTCCTGACTCGTCACTAGTAACTCATCACTAAAAGCACTGCCAATGGACGAAGCCGATTTGCCATTGGTACTTCCTGATGTAGAAA
>PFWQ01000003.1:834-3775 GCA_002791215.1 candidate division SR1 bacterium CG_4_9_14_3_um_filter_40_9 | reverse complement strand
TCGGTCACGATACCTTCAGGGTGTATGAAATGTTTATGGGGCCATTTGATCAAGCAATCGCACGAAGCACCAACGGCGTCAAATGAGCGAAGAAATTCTTGGACAAAATCATCACCCTTAGTCATAAAGTCCAAAGCATGCCCCGCAACGGCGTGGGTCCAAAGTCCATAAAGTCAGATTGACCTTCGACTTTACAGACCTGATGACCTTCGACTTCGTGAACAACAAACCAAACCATGAGTACAGAAACGCTTACATTGCTGAACCAGACGATAAAAAAACTAGGAGATGATATCGATGGATTCAAGTTTAACACCTGCATTTCTCAGCTCATGATTCTCGTCAATCATCTGACAGAACTTCCAAGCATCGACAAAAAAACATTTGAAACACTGACCATACTCATCTCTCCATTTGCTCCACATCTCGCAGAAGAATTACGATCCGAGCTCGGCAATAAATTCTCAATCTTCACGAAAGCGAAATGGCCAAGTTACGACGAAAAATGTCTGAGCTCAGCAACTATCAAAATCTGAGTACAATTCAATGGTAAGGTCAGAGGCGATATTTGCATCAGCAAAGAAGCTACACAAGACGAAGTCATGGCCATCGTCAAAGCCGATGCGAAATTAAACGCACGACTCACTTCAGAGCCGAAGAAAATAATTTATGTCCCAGGAAAGATTTTAAATATCGTAATCTAACATGCGACTCGTTTTCGCCCTAATCGCCTCCATCTGCCGATGACTTCAATACACCTTCTTGGAAAAATTATTGGTCAAGATGCCAATCATATCAATATTTTTGATTTCTTCTATCATCAATGCAATATTCTTTGCATTGGTAGCTTGGCTAGGGCATTTTGAAATCAATCTCAAAGCAGTACGAAACGACAAAAGTACCTTACGATTATTTATCTTAGTCACCGTGACATTCCTAATAGCAAGCATCATTATCGTCTTTGCCATCAAAGGGAAAAACGCCACAACTGCATGACTGGTTGAAATCTCCTATCCGATATTTATCATTCTCTTTAGTTATATCTTCCTCAAAAATTATAGCATAAGCCGAGCCACTATCTTGGGTGGAATCCTCATCTTTGCATGAATAGGAATAATCTACATTTTCAATAGATAAATACAAAAAATTTCTAAAAAAAAGAGGAAACAAACCCACCACGACCCTCCCTTCACAGGGAGGGCCAAAGGAGAGAAAAAAAGACAAAAAAATGTTTTTCCTTCAAGTCCACCTGTGAAGTTTACATGGGATTTAGGGGGTTTGTTATTTACTTAATTAAACGAAAACCATGTGCTGAATCTTCGGTTATAAATGACAGAGACCAGACGCTCACAAAATACTGATCCACGGCCTCGAAAGGCTAGAATACCGCTGATACGATTCAGCGGGACTTTTGGTAAGCAACGATGAAGGACAATACAAACTCCTGAGGGCGGTAGGAAAAGTCGCAAGCCTTGCCAGCAAGGTCAGCAAAGAAATCTGAGACAACTCTCACTTCAATATGGGAATCGCTCACACTCGCCGAGCTACGCATGGAGGAATTACTGAACTCAATACCCATCCGCATCACGACAAGGATCAGAATTTTTTTCTTGTGCACAACGGAATCATAGAAAATTATCATAAACTCAAAAATGATCTCATTGCCAAAGGCTACGAATTTTATTCACAGACAGATAGCGAAGTCATAGCAAATTTGCTCGAAGATAATCGGAATGGAAACTTCTTGGAGACCGTAGAAAAGGTCCTTGGAATGATTAGGTGAGCATACGCCTTGCTCATTGTTTCCAAACATAATCCTGACGAAATCATCGGAGCAAAAATCGGAAGTCCGCTCATCTTCGCCTACGATAACGCGTCCTCGAAGGAGGGCAAGGGCGATTATTATTTCTCATCAGACAAACAAGCACTGGCAGGATACGCCGACAAATTCATCTATCTCGACGACGGAGATCTGATTCATCTCAAGTGAAATGAATATACCATCAAGGCGAACGGAATCCCAACCCAGAAGAAAATCGAAGAGATGGACTTGGAGAATCTGGAAGCGAGTAAGGGCGATTACAAGCATTTCATGCTCAAAGAAATTTGCGAGCAACCAAATATCATCAGAAGAATTTTTAAAGGAAGAGCAGATTTCCAAAGAAATATTCTCAATGCAGAAGCCTTCCATGGCATGGAGAATGAAAAATTTAAGAAAATAGTTTTTGTAGGATGTGGAACATCATACAACGCAGGACGCGCCGGAGTCTACCGGATGGAAAACATTGCAGGACTAGACGTAAGCTGCGAAATCGCCAGCGAATACGAATACAGAAATATCAAAGTAAACGACGAAACATTGTTCGTTTTCATCTCGCAGTCCGGCGAGACAGCCGACACTTTGGAAGTCTTGAAACTCATAAAACAGAAATGAGGACATACATTCGGGATTGTAAATGTTGTAGGTTCTAGTATTTCACGTCTCACCGACTATGGATTATTTACGAGAGCTGGAGCCGAAATTGGCGTCGCATCCACTAAGGCATTCACTGCTCAGATTACTTGTATCCTCCTGCTAGCATTATTTCTTGGGCAAAAAAGACATCTGTCCTGAGGAAACGAAGGATGACTCAGCAAAGCACGCTATGACAAAATCATGATAGAATTATCCAAGGTGCCAACCATGATGGACGACATTCTCGCGGACACAGAACATATCAGAGAACTCGCAGAAAAATTATCACAGTACAAAAACTTTTTCTATCTCGGTAGACAGTACCAATTACCGATAGCGAGAGAATGCAGTCTCAAATTGAAAGAAATCACCTATCTCCATTCGGAGAGTTATCCATCAGGAGAACTCAAACACGGCCCACTCGCACTGATTGACAAAACTATTCCGACAATCCTCCTTGCACCAAATGATATTATGTATGAGAAA
>PFWQ01000003.1:0-794 GCA_002791215.1 candidate division SR1 bacterium CG_4_9_14_3_um_filter_40_9 | reverse complement strand
TTGTGGTAGTGATATCAGATATAGAGAGACAGAATATTCACCCCGCTACAAGCTGCGGGGCTGACTACCAGATAAAGATTCCATCGACCATCGACGAAATCTATCCATTCTTGACGGTTTTGGCTGGTCAACTCCTCGCCTATCATGTCGCAGACGCACTAGGAAAAGATATCGATAAACCGAGAAATTTGGCTAAAAGTGTGACGGTTAAATAATTTTAAAAATTAAATAGAAAATCATGGAATATATAGTCAAAGAGCTAATGAAGAAAGATCTCGAGTACCTCGATTCATTTTTCGTTACACTGTCTAACCTCACTGACGCACCGAAACAAACCAGAGAGAAAACAGAGAATCTGCTTATGGGGATCAATGAACAATGAAGCAAAATCTTCATCGCTATCACCACAGAAGGAGAGATCATTTGAGCACTAACGCTTATGGTAGAACAGAAAATGATCAGATGAGGAGCCAAAGCTGGCCATATCGAAGATGTCGTGACCAGAGAGGGATTTGAATGAAATGGCATAGGTAAAGCATTGATGAATACAGCCATCGAAGAAGCGAAAAATTGCGGATGCTACAAAATCATTCTAGACTGCGACAACGAACTCACATGATATTATAAGAAATTCTGATTCAAAACCGATGGAGCTTTTATGAGAATGTATCTCTAATCCAGAATAAGCACCTTGGGCGCGCATTTGCTCAAAGAATCGCACAATTGCGCTTCCACAGAATCTAATTTATGACGCTGAAAATTATTAAACATTCAGATTTTTGGAGCTGTTGTCA
>PFWQ01000088.1:3532-7178 GCA_002791215.1 candidate division SR1 bacterium CG_4_9_14_3_um_filter_40_9 | reverse complement strand
GTCGTCTTTATTGTCGAGTAAATGTATGAAGTGGCAAAATAGATATTCTTTATCGACCAAGCGTAGGTGATTCGAGGAGTAAAATTGGAAAGCGTACGTCCATGGTGAGATGGGAAAGTACGTGTGTGACTGTCTTTCCCAGAGGGTTTTGGATACTGGCGCCCGTCCCGCATGAAGCTGCGGGAACCACAAAAGCATCACTCCGAAGGAAAAAAGATCTAGTGAAGATAAGGATAAAAATTTACATTTTAAAAGAAAACACCATGGGAAATGCCGATGGTGTTTATATCCAGCTAAGCTGGATAATTTCGACGTCGCAAATATCCTCGTGATACTTCGGACATTTACTGCGTCTCAATTATATTTTGCGCTCTTATCGCCTATGTTTTTCACCAAATAACTTCGGTGTAACTCTCGCATCCAAAATCCTTATGGGATTTATGGCGGTCGAGTTATAATGATCAAGTACCGAGCTCGGTTTCATACAACCGATATGAATACCCACATTGTGGATGCTCCTATAGATTCTATAGTTTATTAAGACATCGGTACCTGATCGGGTTCTATCCGATCCTATGGGGTATAGGCTCTAGATAGATTTTAAGGAGGAAATACCTCCAACACTGCTACCTACTTAATAAGGATGTGTAGTAAAGCCCTTACGATAAGTGACTGTGTTATTTTAATTATAGTCTGGAAACTGAAAATAGCAAAAAACCCAGCTAAAGCAGGGCTCTTTGGATTGACAATAGGCTTTAATAGTATGAAATTTGACGTTTGTGATTGTGCTGATAGCTATCGGTTAGCTTGGTCCGTCATTACGAGCCCCGCACTTCTGCGGGACAGGCTCCGTGTGGTAATCTGGACCAAATTGTGGCTAGATTGCTTCGTTCCTCGCAATGACAGCCGTTTCTATATTTTCTTCCGATTTTCTCAGAATTCTTCTCCATAATAGACCTGAAATCCGAATTCTTTGAAGAATTTGGCGAATTCGCTAGGGTCTATTCATGCTTTCCGGAGGAGATGGGTCACGAATTCCTGGGGATCTGACAATTCTTCCCGTACCGAAGGTAAAAAGGTCGCTTGCCTGTAGCCGAACTTGATGACGAGTCCGCAGCGTTCTTTATCTAGGAATGTGATGAGTTCTTCAGGCTTCTTGAAGGTTTTGTCCTGCATAGGAGAGAGGATGGTGATGCCCATATGGAAATCATTATTCTCTATCTCGTCCAGGGTGAGGGGAGGGAATCTCGGGTCCTCAAAAGCTGCATACCAGCCATTCATTCTGATATCTTCTCCGAGCGGTCTATGAGGAATTATGGTCCCGATACATCCCCTGAGTTCGCCGTTTTTTTTGAGGGTGACGAAGCAGGCTCATTGTTTTTCGAATTCTTCTGCTTCAGATTGCTTCATTATATTCGCAATGACGGAAGCATCAGCTTTGTCGAATTCTTCCAAAATCGAAGATTTGGCGAGTTGGAGGCATGTTTTCTGGAATTTTGTCATGGTATTTTATATGCATGATAAAATGCTGGCGATTGATAATCGCCCCTACGTCGTGTGATATATCATACTTCCATATCCCACGACGCGTGATTTGTCGCCGGCGGTGTCGCCGCTATTCATATATTTGACGATTTCAGGCTTCCATTTTGCTTTGATGGCGATCTGAGTGAGGGCCAATCGGCCATGAATGCCACAAGCTTCTGCCTCATCAGCTATTTTTTCCACGTCTTTTTCTACGAAATCCTGGAGAGTCTCTTCGTCGGTTTTTACGGCATTATCGTAGGTCATGAAATGACTCAAATCTGAACTGACGATGAAGAAAAGGTCTTCCTTTTTGCTCAGTTCGTAGAGAATATTTCCTACTTCTATCGGATTTGTTTGGCTGAAGACCATAGGCAAGATTTTTATTTTATTCCCTAAGATATATTGAAGAAAGGGAAGCTGTACCTCGAGCGCATGCTCTTGTTCGTAGGCAGGTTCATTGAACGAGAAGTATTTTGGATTGGATTCTATCAATTTTTTACCCAATTCTTTGTCGACTGAGACCTTGCCTAATGGAGTTTCGAATGAATCATAAATGCCTATAGAAACGCCCTCGAAATATTCATAATGGCTCGGCGCCAACACAACAAATGTTGGCAGTGGCGAGTTACGAGTAACGAGTGACGAGATGTATCACTTTAAAATTGAATAGCTGTAGGCAGCAACTAGTCAGGAGTAGACATAGCCGGCATGAGGTGCGACGATGGCCCTTAAGGATTTCAGATGATTTTTCCAGATGATGTCAGATGATTTTAGGTCAACATTAGAGAAAAATGTGTCTAGCATCTCTGTAAGCTCTTGCCTTCCTTCTGGGTAGAATTGTCCGGCTACATTAGGTGATTTAATCATAGATGTCTAGAATTTTACTAAAAAGGACTGTTTTGATTTTCTTTTGCTATTTCATTAATGATATTATCGGGAATTTGTACTTTCTTTCTGTAATATGGTGTTTTGGGGAGGTCTATAGTAGAAATATGGTTCTCTTTGCTGGTAAAGATAATTGTTCATTCATCTTCGCCTTTTTCTTCTATCATATGCCGATTTTCTTCCATTTTCCATTTTTCCGCTATGCCTAATTCTATAAGTTTTTTTCAAATCGTACTCAGCATATATTCATATTTGCCGTATGCTTTTAAATATTCCATAAAATTTTCTGTGCTGTTTGTTCCATATCTTTTTGTATATTTTTCTATTTCTTTTTGGATATCACGATTGTAGGGTATTTTAAATTGTTCAATGAGTTTAAAATAATCGTGATGATAGCGAAATAGAATATTAGTAGACAAGATATTATAGATATTTTTATGTTTTTTGAATTTCTTTAAGGCCTCTTTTTTACCCTTATCTATTCCTCATAAAGATTCTTTTAACTCTTTTATTTCTTCTTTGAATCTTTTAATCTGTTCATCTGCACTGTATGTTAATGCGTCAAAAATCTCTTGAGTAAATCAATATTCAATAAGACATCTCTGATCTTCTTCTAATTGATTTTTAAAGGGCGAGAATTTGATGGAATTTGTAGCCATATTCTACGATGTAGATAAAATTTGAATGAGATTCCGGCTGATTGCCACGTCACTACGTTCCTCGCAATGACGGCCGTAATTGCTATTTCCGAACTCCCGCAATCGGTGTCTTGCATTTCGGACATAGGCCGTCCTTGAAATCAGGATGGGTCGTGATGGAGAATCAGATTCTGGAAACTATTTCTGTGTTGCAATTCGGACAGTTGGTGTGTTCGTGACCATTGTTTCGGATATTGCCAATGTAGATGTGCTTGAGTCAGACTTTTTTGCCTATTTCGTATGCTTTGGCCAGTGTCTCTAGCGGAGTAGGGGGGACATCAGTCATTTTGTATGCAGGGAAGAAAGCAGAAAGGTGTCGAGGTATATCCGGGCAAACTGAGTAGAGAAATTGTGCAGCTTTGGTGAGTTCTTCTTCGCTATCGTTTTTCCCAGGGATGATGAGTGTAGTTACTTCCTGTCGGATTTTGTTGTATCGGAGCCGTTTGATATTGTCCAAAATCGGTTGTAATCTCGCTCCGCAGATGTTGTGGTAAAATTCATCAGTGAATGCTTTGAGGTCCACATTGACAGCATCT
>PFWQ01000088.1:0-3526 GCA_002791215.1 candidate division SR1 bacterium CG_4_9_14_3_um_filter_40_9 | reverse complement strand
TTCTTCATTTTCTCCAGACACTGAAGCGACATGAATCCGTTGCTGACTCGGACATTTTTGATGCCAGCTTTGTGCGCGAGCTTCATGGTATCAAAGCAATATTCGAAGAAAACTGTCGGTTCGGTATAGGTATAAGCTATGCTGGGAATATTATTTTCTATACAGTGCTGGACTACTTCTTTGGGGCTTAATTTCTTTCCTTGCTTGAGCAGTTCTGGCATGATTTTAGCTTGCGAGATAGCTCGATTCTGACAAAACGTACAATGGAAATTGCAGCCTACCGTTGCTATGGAAAGAATATTCGAACCTGGCAGAAAATGGTAGAGCGGTTTCTTCTCTATGGGATCTATCTCTTCGCTGATAGCTTTTCCATAGGTGAGGAGCTTGAGCTTTCAATTTTTATTTTGACGTATTCAGCAGATTCAGGTTTGATTGTTTTGGATTGTGCAATAGTGATTGCAGGCAGTGCATTGCACTGCATTGTCTGGGAGCGGTTTGAAAAGGATACATGTTTTCATACTAATGGTGCCAGAAGATAAAATCAGAAGATAACGGATGATAAATGAAAGGCGATTAGGAGATTTATTGGAGATTAGGAGATTGATGATAGTTTAGCTAATTTTGGTGGATTTTCAAATAGAAATGCAGAGATATATATTGAAAATGATTGGGTAATGGCTAATCGGTATGTGGTTATTTTTATTTATTTATTGAGCAAAAATGATTGTATCCCCACATGGGAATATCAAAGAATTAGTAGATCATCTGATAAATATAGGAGCTTTGCGTACATTGAATATTATAGATGCTTTTTTGGCAGTCGACAGGTCTCATTTTGTATTGTCGCATCATCAAGAACATGCATACGCCGATAATCCTTTACCTATCAGTGAAAAAGCAACTATTTCCCAGCCATATACTGTTGCGTGTATGCTTGAACGATTGCAGCCACAGGTATGAGAAAAGATTTTGGATGTATGATCTGGGTCGTGACGAACCGCTGCTTTGCTTGCCCAGATTGTCTGACCGAAGTGAAAGGTGTATGGAGTAGAATTAGATCCTGAATTGGTAGAATTTGGATCTGCCAATATCAGAAAATACAAGTTTAAAAATGTAAAAATTATGAAAGCTAGCAAAAAACTTGGTTATCTGGGAGGAGCCCCTTTTGATAAAATTTTGGTTTCTGCTTCTGCTCATCATCTCCCTGATGAATTGCTGGTGCAATTAAAAGTCGGTGGAATAATGGTGGTGCCTGTAATGAATTCTATTTATAGAATAAAAAAAGTCTCTGGCGATGAAATAACTTTTGATAAATTTGATTGATTTGTTTTTGTACCATTGGTACATTAGTAGAATCAGAAGATCGGTGGTAATTTAGCTAATTCCGCGACATCTTTAAAGTAATCCGCTAAAGTTTCCGCTAAAGTTTCCATTGAATTATCCAAGCAATTCCTTAAAAGCGAAGCCGTCCAAATGCGTATTACCCCCGCTATACAGCGAGGGAGGAAAGTCCTGACACCATAAAAAGGGTAGCATCTCACGGATGCTGGATGTCCCGATAAACTGGGATCAAATGAAAGTGCCACAGAAACGAAAACTATCCCACTTCGGTGGGGGAAAGATGCAACGTGAAGATGTCCAGCTTGCTGGGCTACTTCTTCTCAGCTCCCGCGATGCGGGTTCGAGTGGTAAACCATACCTGGTGTAAGCTTACTTTGCGAAAGCGGAGGAAGTGCACAATCCCCGATCTAGTCGGGGTTAGATACATTATACGTAACACAGAATCAGGCTTATTATTTGGATAAATGCTTCAATCAAAAATTAAATTGGATTTTTTGAAGAAGCATATAAATTTAGGGCCGTAGCTCAGTGGTAGAGCGGGAGTCTCCAAAGCTCCGCGTCGCGGGTTCGACTCCTGCCGGTCCTGGATTAAAAAACTACGAATGTAGTTTTTTATTTTTGCTTGCTCTATGAGATTGCGCATCCTCTTATCTCTAATGCTACTTCTTCTCTTGGCTTGATGTAAGCCGAGCATTTCTGATACGGGAGAAAATATAATAAATACTGGCAGATTTTTGGATGATGTGATTGTGGTGGCGCATGTCGGTGCTCCTTATGAAGCTACTTACAATTCGTTGGGATGATTCGCATTGGCAAAAAAGTATTGAGCGGATGCGGTAGAATTTGATATCTCATTAACCAAAGATAATCAACACGTCGTGATGCATGGCCCGAGCATGGAGATGAATTCAACCTGTCAGCATCTGATGAAAAATGTCGCTGAGTATACACTAGAAGAATTGAAAGCTGACTGTGCACTCAACAATGGTGAGCCTATCAGAACGCTGGAAGAAATGCTTTTGGAAATTAAAGATTGGTTCGATTATTATTTCATAGAACTCAAAGTATATGATCAAAACAAGATTTCTCTGCAAGCTGATGACGTGGCAAAAACTATCAAAACATTTAGTCTGGAAAACAAAACCATAGTCACGAGCTATGATCATGATGCCTTAAAAAAAGTTGTCAATCAATGAATCGTCTGATGACGAGATACCTACACGCCAAATGAATTCACTCATTTGAACAATTCAGCGTATGAATATTTTCTTACTGATTTCCGTGTTTTGGATAATTCAATCATTGATTTTATTGCACATACTGATAGAAAATTAGTCGCCTATACGGCCTCTGACCTAGCACAATTCAAACAGATATATGATATGTGAATTAGAATAATCATGACTGATGATATCAAAAATACTATGCACTATGTTCTGTCTGGCAGTAATTAATTCTTAAATGTTTCCTTCAGTAACCTCTCTGTAAAATTTCACGACAGATAATTTTTTGTTGTTTTTGTCCGAGATTGCCGATTGTTGTATTGAAAAATTTTGTATGCGTTTATGTATTCCTTAATGTACGTTTCTCAGCTCTCGATGTTGTATCATTCTTTCTGCCCCTTCATGATGACATATCAATTATCGTTCAAAAAATAACGGCAATAACGGATTGCCCAGTCTCTGTTTTCTTTGTTGGTGAAGACATCGTTGTATTTATCTCGAGTCAGAATATTGTTTTTTCAGACTAGCTTTTTGAGTGAATAATAGAAGTCGATGTGCTGGATAGGAGTATCGTAGATTACTCATTTGGGAATTCATTTGCCCACTACGGTTCACAGAATTCTGGATGGAGTGGTCTTGCCGTATTTTTCTTTCTCTGCGTCACTTGCGATGTCTATCTTTCTATGATCTGCGAGGATAATAAGGATTCCATTGTCGAAGAAATGCGCTTTCTGGAGATCTTGATAGAATGTGTAGATGTTTTTGTCGACATACTTTAACGTGATTTTTTCTCAGTTTCCATCTGGTGTTTCGTATGGCTCATGAGAAGAGATTGTTTGTAGAGCAAGAAAGTAGGGAGCAGATTGTTGTTTCATCAATTCCACCGCCTTTGCATACAATGCCCTATCAGGTGCGGCTCAGAATGTATATGTTTTTTCTTTTTTGAATACTTCATCTCCGTA
>PFWQ01000046.1 GCA_002791215.1 candidate division SR1 bacterium CG_4_9_14_3_um_filter_40_9 | reverse complement strand
AGCCAAAAGTAGGACCGGGCGCGGGTACGGCGCAAAAAAAAGAAAGTAAGAAGAAAAGCACCACAGGCATAAAAAAATTTATATCTTAAAATTACATCATGAATAATTATCTCAAAGAAATCTGAAAACTCGCCGAGGAACTCGTAGCCGACCATTACAAACGCAATGGCCACACAATCCTCGAAAGAAATTTTACCATCCGCGGCGGTGAACTCGATATCGTAGCAGAAAACACCGATGAATTAATCTTCGTCGAAGTCAAAGCCGTTCATCATACAGACGACCTTCATAATTACATCACACCCACCAAACTTTCAGCACTCAAAAAGACTATCGAGTACTACCTTCGGCGCCATCCGACCAGAAAACCCATCAGACTTGATATTGCATTTGTAAAATGAAATATTATATTCGACATTTATAGAAATGTGACCAATAATTAACTCCTTTTGTGTCCCCTTTTGGCCTCCTTGAGAAAGGAGGTGGCCCCGACTGTTCGGGGCCGGAGGATTTGAAGTCCTCCCTCGAAGGGAGGATTTAGGAGGGTCTAGAATTTAAAATTTTAAAATCATTCCATGCACAAGTTCAAATTACTCATCATCTTCTGACTATGAATCCTCTTGGGGGTTTTCTGACTTCAGTTGGGCAACAGGATAAGCCAGGTAAGTCAACCTATCATGCACTCAGGCAAATTTGACTTAAACAGTCTGATTTCCTCCATTTCCAGTACCATAGACGCCAAAAAACTCAATCTGACCCCGACGCTTCGGGACAAATACGAACGCTTCGAAACGGTCTACGAAATCCTCCAAGAAAGCTACTACGACCAAGAAAAACTCGATAGCGGAGTGATGATCCAAAAGGCAGTGAAAGCATTTGTGGACGCGATCGATGACCCTTATACCGTCTATATGGACAGTGAGCAGAATTCAGGATTTCAAGAAGAACTCAAAGGAGAATCTGACTTCGAAGGCATAGGCGCAGTTGTCACCAAAAAAGATTATTACATTATGATAGAAGAAGTCATCAAATCCTCCCCTGCCTACAATGCGGGACTGATGGCATTGGATAGAATCATCTTCATCGATACAGGTTCCACCAAAGATCTCACTGTCAATCAGGCTGTAGCACAAATCAGAGGACCGAAATGAACGAAAGTGACACTTACTATAGAAAGGGCAAAGAAAAGCGGAGAAAAAGAATTATTGGAAAAGGAAGTCACGAGAGACAAATTGCTTATTCCTTCAGTCACCACCAAGATATTCACCCTCCCATTGTCCCACTTTAAAAAAGGGGGAAGTCCGAACGGACAGGGGGATTTGGGAGCCAATATAGGATATATCAATATCTCCATCATCGGAGAAGAGACAGAAAATATCCTCAAGAAAGAAATTGCAAATCTCAAGAAGCAATACGTCAAATGAATCATCCTGGACCTAAGAGGAAACGGATGAGGACTGCTTCCTATCGCAGTAGAGATATGTTCACATTTTGTTCCAGAAGACGAAGTCATCGTGACGGCCAAATACAAGAGCTTCGATGACGAAATTTATACATCCAAAGGATACGGCAACTTTGAATGACTGCCGGTAATAGTATTGATAGATGGATTGACGGCATCTGCAGGAGAGATCATCGCATTAGCATTGCAAGAAGATGTAGGAGCCAAACTTGTCGGAGTGCAAAGTTTCGGTAAATGATCAATTCAGACCATGGATGAATTTACCGACAATGCATCGCTCAAATATACTATAGGTAAACGATACGCGCCAAAAGGTAAGAATATAGATAAAGTCTGAGTTACGCCAGACATTACCGTTGAATTCAACGCAGACCAATTCACCAAAGACAGAACTGATAATCAACTCGAAGCAGCAAAAACAGAAATAAACAAGATGACACAATAAGACGCCAACCCCGACGATTCCGGGTAACGTCGTTTGGGTCCAGTGTCTCGTAGGAGCGATTATCAATCGCCCGAATCATAATCCAGATTTATAAAAATTATTCACATGGAATTTACACCAGACTTCATCGCCAAATTGAAAAAACAAGACCATAATGCATTCAATGAGTTTTATCTCAAAACCATTGATATGTTTTTCCGCTATATCAATGCTAATTATAGATTGCCGGCACAAGATGCGGAAGACATCATTTGAGATTTTTACGTCAAGCGACGAGATGCGATAAAAAATCACGATGATAAGCAGTCGTTCACCTGATACTTCCGGACGATATTCAAAAACACAATCAAAGATCATTTCAAAAAAAATACAGACACTCCATTCACGGAATTGGAATCGACTTATGACGAAAGGGCAAAATTTGAAGATACTTTGATAGACGGAAATGACCTGACGGAATTCCTAGAACATGACTACAAATTTGATCAGATACAGAAAGCGATGAAAGAGCTTGATGATACGGACAAAGACATCGTCTACCGAAAATTTATAGAAGAGAAATCATATGAAGAAATTTCTTTCTTATTGTGAATCTCACAAGATACCGTGAGACAAAGACTTTCCAGAGCAATCAAACGCCTCAAGGAACTTCTCAAATAAGGAAAATAGATTTGATAGGTAGATAGGTTTGATAAGCCTATGCACCTATTCACCTATATGCCTATGCACCTATTCACCTTTTTTTTTCTTTTGTCAAACGAAACTAAGCGGGATTGAAAGCCAAAAAGTGATGAAAAGCCAGGTACCAAGCCAAATCTTATAAAGCAAACGGAAAGATAAAAAATCTTCAAAAATCTCTTGAAATCGGCATTAGCTATGCTATTATACTACCGTACAATTCTTTTTATCTTATAATCAATTTGTACAGATGACAAAGACAGCTCTTATCGCTAGCTTGGCTGACCAATTAGGTGTTTCTAAGAAATTGGCTGCTGAATTAGTTAATGCATTCATCGAAACTGTTATTGCTGGTGTTAAGAAATCCAGAGAAGTTAGAATCCAAGGATTCGGAACTTTCAGGGCTTCTCAAAGAAAAGCTAGAGAAGGTGTAAACCCACAAAACCCTAAGCAAAAGATCAAGATTCCTGCTATGAAAGTTGTTACTTTCAAGGCTGGCGCTGATTTCAAGGCTGCTGTTAAGAAGTCATAGTTTCGATACAATGGAAACTTGAGACATTGTGCGAAAGTTTTCATGATATCGGGACTATACCGATTCATCGGTGTAGTATTTTTTTTATAGCTATAGAAAACCCGCCATCACCACGACAACACTTCGGGGTCTGCGGGTTTTTTTTGTTACGGAACGCCCCGCAGAACAAAGTGAAATGCGGGGTTGAAAAACAATAAATAATCCATAGAATAATTATCGCTCTATGCATCTATTTAATCTATAATTCTCTATTATGACAGGATACATCATATTGGCAGCAATAACTTGAATACTGATCTGATATCTCATCTTTTATCTGAGATTCCAGCATAAGGACACGGTAAATGAGCTGAGAGGAAATCTCAAAGAGGCCAACAAAGAGATACAATATCTCACAGGAGAACTTGAAGAATTCACTCAACAAAATGGCATCCTCAAAGAGAAGATAATAGAACTACTCGATAAGAATGATGACCTTTCGGGAGTCGTAACTGAACTCAGCAAATATTATGTGCACCTCAAAAGAGCGGCAGAAAAAACTACAGAGCTCAATAAATTCCTCCATACCCCGAATCCAGAAATTGAAGAGAAGATAAGTCGTTATGCGAATACATCCTCAGAGAATAATCCTTCGGAAACCCCAAAAACATTCTTTTAATTTGTCCCCCTTGACAAAGGGGGAAGCCGAAGGCAGGGGGATTTGAAATCCTCCCTCGAAGGGAGGATTTAGGAGGGTAGAAAATTTATCATTTAAAATTACACAAAGTGTGATACGACAGTAAGCATGTAGAGATTTTGGATCCAAAAGAGTGATACAATCTTATCGCCAATGAATATAAAAACTACCACAATCACTTAACTAGTTTTGATAAGTGATTTTTTTTGAGCTTGCTTCCTAGAGAGACAGCTAGCATGGACGTTATTGATCTGGGTGCAGGAGACGGAAGGATCTACAGAATACTTCAAGCGAAGAATTATGCATTCAATAGCTATACTGCCTGCGACATCTCAGAAAAATTATTAAAACAGCATCCTGCCATTTTGTCCTCCTTTAATAAAGGAGGTGACCACAGGACGGAGGATTTAAAAAAAGTAATCTGTGATGTGGAAAACACGCTCCCCTTCGAAGATCAGAGCTTCGACCTGGCATTCAGCTTTTTTGTTTTGGAACATATAGCGGATGTGGATCATGTTTTTGTAGAGATGGAAAGGATTTTGAGGTCATGAGGCAAACGAATCATCGGCCATTTTCTACAAAGACGTGAATTTATTTGGAAGAAAGGTCCAAATTCATTTAAGATCAGACTTTACAATCATAGGCTTCAGGATATCGAAAAAATAGGTCGCAAGAATCTATTTGACGTAACAAACTATCCTATCTATGAAAAATGAAATCTGATATGATATATAATAGTATGTGAAAAGTAACATTCTAACGTTCTGCAATCTAACGTTCTATTTGCAAGACGCATCTATCATAGCCTTATATTCATTAATTTTACGTGTATAATTTCCCATATTGTTTGCCAGATCTGCGATACTTCCTTTCTTCAGGCTAGCCATGACCTCACGGAGGCCATCCACAACACTTGCATCTGCACATCATTTAGTCTCCGCGCTGCTGATGAGTTCATTAAAAGTTTTTTCTAGATCAAATTTATTTTTCAAGCCCTCAGAATCCTTATCGACAATCTTATAGAAAAATACTTCAATCCTCTGATACAATACCTCAAAACCAGAAAAAATAGATGCTTTTTCCGCAGGATGTCATTGGATATATACATATGATATACTCAACAATACAAGACCTATGATAAATTTTATGACATTATTCCTAAAGATTGTTCTCATTTCTTTATCCATAAACACACGCATAATCAAATAAAGGTGACAAACAAATAATGATTCAGGTAGCTTTTTCAATACTTTTAATTAAAAGTATGCTACATACTAGTAATCTAAAATTTGTCATTTAAAATCTAAAATTTGGTTAAGTTAGCTTTCGTCCATTGCCGAATCATGCCAGGATGAGCACTTAATGTGCTCAAGGATTTGATAATGGAAGAAAAAATGAAAGCACAGACCTTGCATGCAACGTCTCAACCAGAGATACGCATCTTCACGCTGGTTTCTGATAGGAAAACATTGGACGGCGTGCCGATTACGACCGTATTTCCATGACGACTCAATCACCTTTTCACGACTCGCTTGGATTATCGCAACCTCATAGTATTCGCTCCATGCCTTATGAGAATCCTCTCTCGCAAAATAAAAAAATATATAGAGAGACGCGATGACCTTAGTCACGACGTCGAACTTATCCAGAGGGATAAACCGAATGAAATTTACATCTCTTCCTTTGCCATAGCCAAGAACATATCACTTTCGACTTTCGACTTTAGACCTTCGACTAAGTTATATTTGCATTCCCCTATGCAATATATCCGAAGTCATTATGAGGAATACACACATAAGCTGAAATGATGGAAAGGGCGATTATTCAAAAAAATAGTTCCCCGCCTAAGAGCTCGAGACACCAAGTTTACTAAGTTTGACTCAGTTTACTCAAATAGCAACTACACAGCGAAGCTGGCAAAAGAAATTTACGGCCTCAATGCTACGGTCAAATATCCAATCGTGCACTGTCATTGCGAATGAAATGAAGCAATCTGCACGGAATCCCTACCTTATTATATCTACACAGGAAGGCTGGTAAAATTTGTCAAAGAAGTAGATAAAATCATTGAGCTATTCAATCACACGCACGATCCGCTCATCATCATAGGAAGCGGTCCAGACGAGGCATATCTCAAATCCATCGCACACCCAAATATCATCTTTGTCGATTGGACAGACGACAAAAAAGAGATATACAAGATTCTCGCTCAATCCAGATGATTCATCAATCTCACCAAAGAAAGTTTCTGAATTTCTACAGCTGAAGCTTTACTACTCGGTGTCCCTGTCTTTGGATACGACGAAGGAGCGACACCGGAACTCGTAGACGAGGACTCGTGAGTCCTCGTAAATCACAAAGATCTACATGCGCTCATTTCCAAATTCGACGAATTCAAATCAAAACAGCGAGACAGAGAAAAAATCTCGGAGCACATCAAAAGCAAGCTAGGAACAATCTAAAATTTATCATCTATCATCTAAAATTATGTGAACAATCCGATTATATGGAATCGTAAGTGTACTCATCGTGAGTAGCGTTTCTCTTATCTGAATAGCAACTATCTGAATCAAGATAGAGGAACTCAAAAAAATTCTGATTTATTTAGTAAGTTTCTCAGCGTGAGCACTGATGGGAGACGCTTTTCTCCATCTTCTCCCTGAATCTGTAGAAACAGGCTTTACTATAAGGACATCATTATGGATTCTTGGATGAATACTCTTTTGATTGATCACAGAAAAGGTTATTCGTCGAAATCACTGTCACATGCCCATCACCAGAACACATATTCACAATTTTGCTATTATGAATCTTGTCGGAGATTTCGTCCACAATATCATCGATGGATTGATCATCTGAGCAAGTTATCTGGTAAATATCCCTACAGGAATAGCAACCACACTAGCAGTCGTTTTCCATGAAATACCACAAGAAATTTGAGATTTCTGAGTTCTCATCCATGGAGGATTTAGCAAGAAAAGAGCTTTACTCGTAAATTTTCTCACTGCACTCAGTGCAATTATCTGACTCGTAGTTGCATTATTACTAGCAAGCAAGGTATGAAATATTGAGGCATTTCTCGTCCCGTTCGCCGCAGGTTCATTCATCTACATCGCAGGCTCCGATCTCATCCCAGAGCTTCACAAGGACCACGGTCCCGAGCGGCGGGGAAATAAAACCTGACAAGCTATCATGCAAATACTCGCTTTCATAGCAGGAATAGCTATCATGGCATCACTACTTTTATTGGAATAAAGTCACAAATTTTCTAAAAAGAATAAGAAGGAGGTAAGTAAGAATACTAGTCAACGATTTTGGTTCTTTGCAAATGATAAAATTTATAAAAACGCCTGGAGCACGGATGTTCGAAGCCACCTATATCAACAACATACAATTCATTCTCAGAGCGAAATGGGCCCACACACCAATGCTGGTATGGGGTTTGAGCTAGATTGAAATACCACGAATAAAAAGAATAAACATAGATAACTAGTCTGTAGACAGAGGTCAGGCAAGTCTGCGGAAGGCTAGACCTTTT
>PFWQ01000004.1:20836-27024 GCA_002791215.1 candidate division SR1 bacterium CG_4_9_14_3_um_filter_40_9 | reverse complement strand
ATAGTCTTACAGTTACAAGTTCATCAACTATATGTGTCGCAGATACGACAATCCAATTGGGAAGCATAACTCCACCGACAATTACGCTACAACCCTTAAGCCAGATATTATGTGCTGGCGATGCATTAACGATTAGTATCACTGCGACAAACGCACTGACCTATCAATGGTACAAAAATGGAATTCTCATACCGGGGGCAACAAGCGCTATGTATACAGTGCCTATGACTTCAACCAGCGATGGCGGAAGTTATCAGTGTATTGCGTATAGCGGTGCTTGCCAGGCAAATTCCAATGTGGCGAATATAACAGTTAAGCCATCACCAATTGTTAATGTTGGAAATCAAACAGTCACCTGGCCAAACACTTCAGCCACATTCACAGCAACAGGCGGAGGGACATATAACTGGTCAACTGGCGCATCAACAGCTTCTATTACGGTAAACACCGCAGGTACATATACCGTTACCGTAACAGGTTCAAACGGGTGTACAACTGTTGACAACGCAACATTGATCGTAAACGGTGGTCCGTTAACATTGAATTCAGTAAGTGCTAATCCCGCCAACATATGTTCAGGCGCAAGCACACAATTGAATACTGTTGTTACAGACGGAACTACGCCGTATACATATGTATGGTCAAACGGTTCGACCGCTGCAAATCAAATGGTTACACTTACTACTACAACAACATTTACTGTTCTCGTAACCGACGCCTCTGGCGCAACACAAACCGATTCAGTAACAGTGAACGTTGACACTCCCCCTACCCCTAATGCGGGTATGGATCAGACTATAAATATCACAGATACAACGACGATTGGCACCTCTACAGCCCCTGGATGCACATATGCATGGAGCAATGGCTCAACAAGTGCAGAACCACAGGTTTGGCCAGCAGTAACAACTCAATACACCGTTACTGTTACCAATGCAGGTGGTTGTACAGCAACAGATCAGGTCACCGTGTTTGTTATCGGAGGACCGTTTGTCTTTGCTAACCCAACCAACCCAATCATTTCATCTTTGGGAACGGCGATTAGCTTAGGTCAAACTACTCAACTTACAACATTAGTAAGCGGAGGAACACCACCGTATTCCTATTCATGGACATCAAACCCGGTCGGGTTCAATTCTACTATCTACAATCCATACGCTCAGCCGTTGGCTACTACAGCCTACACAGTAGTTGCTACGGATGCTTTAGGTGCTACATTAACGGCGCAAATCACAATTATCGTGCCGCCAAACCCACCGAGTGCATCAATCGGCTACGGTACACAAGACCAAACCATGTGTTCTGGTGATAGCGTTTCATTTGTTATCAACCTAAGTGGTATCAACCCCTGGTCGGTGACATATAATGATGGCAATAGTAATATTGTCATAAACAACATTACCAGTTCTCCTCATACAGTATGGGTAAGTCCGACAAGCAGTACTACTTATTTGCTCGTCAGTGTGACCGATTCATTAAATCAAACTACAGCATGTGGTGGAGGTTTGACAATAACCGTCAACGCTTCTCCCACCGTGGATTTGGGAACAGATTGGACAGTTTGTTCGGGTACTTCAGTTTCATTATTTGACCAAAGCGGGAATCTCTATCCGTATTATTCATGGTCAACTGGAGCATCAACTTCGGACATAACAGTCAATCCGACAACTACAACTACCTATACA
Organism: candidate division SR1 bacterium CG_4_9_14_3_um_filter_40_9; assembly: GCA_002791215.1. GTDB lineage: Bacteria > Patescibacteriota > Gracilibacteria > Absconditabacterales > Absconditicoccaceae > UM-FILTER-40-9. The sequence goes on along the minus strand of PFWQ01000004.1, from coordinate 25,339 downwards.
TTAACCGCGATGAACAGCTCTATGTGTTCAACGACTGATACGGTTGTAGTGACAGTAAACCCTCTTCCAACTATAAACGCAGGCCTGGATCATGCAATTTGTGCAGGTACTTCAGATACGCTTACAGCAACAGGTGCAGTAAGTTACCTCTGGATGCCGATCAATCAATCAGGCTCATCAATAATCATAAACGACACCACAAATACACAATACACAGTGACTGGGTACAACGGCTTCGGCTGCCAAGGAACGGATATTGTTAACGTATTTGTTAACCCATTGCCTATTGCAGAAGCAGGTGCTGATCAGACCATTTGTATTGGTAACAGCGCAAACTTCACAGCAACAGGCGGAGGAACATACCTATGGAGCACAGGTGCAACAAGTGCTTCAACCACAGTAAATCCTACAGTCTTAACAGTGTACACCGTAACGGTAACCAGTCCGCAAGGATGTACAGCTACCGATGTAGTAGGAGTTATTGTTAGTCCATTACCCACAGTTGATGCTGGACTTGATGTGGCTGTTTGCACTGGCAGCAGTGCGAATTTAAACATTATAGTTACAGGTGCGACCAACTACAGTTGGTCACCAGTGACAGGATTGGATAATCCAAACATTGCAAATCCAACCGTTATACCACTGGTATCAGGCAGCGTTACTTATACCGTTCTTGTTACCAACGCTGCAGGATGTTTCGCATCTGACCAGATAAATGTTACTGCCGACCCTGTTCCAGTTGTGACAGCTTCCGATGTGTTTGTGTGTGAAAACCAACCCATCCAGCTGAACGCTTCTGCCTCAGTACCAAACTCTGCATTTACTTGGACCCCAGCAACCGGATTGAATAACGCGTTTATTCCAAATCCGACCGCAACCATATCTTCCACGACAAGTTATTCGATTATCGCAACAGCCCCAACGGGTTGTGTAGGTGTGAAGACAATTACGGTGACTGTTACGCCTCTGCCGATGGCAGAATTTGCAGCCTACGTTGTCCCTGATTCATCGGGACGCGTAGACTTTACTAACGCTTCATCCAACGCCACGTCCTACGTGTGGGACTTCGGCGACGGCAACTCTTCGGTATTATCCGATCCAAGCCATACCTACGCTATCAATGGAAATTTTAACGTGTGGCTAACCGCAACGAATACTTGCGGTTCAGACAGCATCAACCACATCATCTCCGGTATTTATATCGGTATAGAAGAGCTACCCATCGACAACTTCAACAACATCAGCATTTACCCAAATCCCGCAGTGGATATCATCCACATCGCAGGAGTTGAAAACATTGAATCTTTCAGAGTGAGTAATGTTATCGGACAAATTGTTTATCAACAAAAAGTCTCTAGCAACGAAACCACCGTATCATTTGATGTCAGTCAATATCCCGCAGGGATCTACACGGTTAACTTTATAACCATCAAAGGAAATATTTTCTCGGCGATGATTGTGAAGGGACAATAAAAAAACTTTATATTAAGGCCCGTTTTTTACGGGCCTTTTTATTAATTCAAAAAATTTCATTGAGCTATTTCCCCTCCTTGATAAGGCAAGGTAAATTGAACTTGTTCAAGAGAGGGTGCCCTGGGGCAGAGGGATGAAGGTTGGGTTTGTTTATTTAGATATTGTGCGAGGTTCATTTAGACGAAAACACAGATATCAGGCTCAATGTATTTTATCTTATTTTTTCGGTATTTTCTCTTGCTTTCAAATGTCAATTACATAAAAAGAGTTCACGCGCATTTTTTTTATTGTTTTATTATTTTGCGAATGCCAACAATCAATCAACTTATTAGAACAGGAAGAACAAAGCCAAAGTATAAGTCTAAGGCGCCTGCACTTCAATATGGACTCAACAAACTCGACAACAACAAGAGAGTAAACAAACCTGCTCCCTTCAAAAGATGAGTTTGCTTGAAGGTTTCTGTGATGGGACCGAAAAAACCAAATTCTGCGCAGAGAAAATTTGCTAAGGTAAGACTTTCCAATGGAGCTGAAATATTAGCATACATTCCAGGAGAATCTCACACGCTCCAAGAACACAGCGTAGTGTTGGTGAGAGGATGAAGAGTAAAGGACCTTCCAGGTGTGAGATATCACATCTTGAGAGGGAAATTCGACGCGAATCCAGTAGATAAAAGAAGACAGGGAAGATCACTCTACGGAGCAAAAAAACCAAAAAAATAATGCAAACCGTCATTGCGAGCGAAGCGTGGCAATCTCAATTAAGAACTTTATAACTTTATAAACTTCAATCATCATGGAAAATACACCAGCTCAATCACAGGCACACTTAGATAAACTTGTAAATTACCTTATGAAAGCAGGTAAAAAAAGTGTCGCAAAAAAAATCTTTGATAACACACTCAAAGAGATCAAATCAAGCGGACATATGAATCCTACGATCGTCGTAGAAACGGCTATAGAAAACGCTTCTCCTACCATCATGATCAAGTCCAAAAGACTTGGATGATCTGTGTATCAGGTTCCTGTAGAAGTAAAACCTGTAAAAAGATTTTTCTATGCAGTGAGATGGATTCTCGATGCTGCACATAGCAAAAAAGGAAAACCTATGTACAAAAAACTCGCTGAAGAATTATTGGCAGCATATTCCAATCAAGGATACGCAGTCAAGAAGAAGGAAGAATCTCACAAGATGGCAGAAGCCAACAAAGCGTTTGCATACATGGCTAAATACATCAATTAGTAGCCGTCATTGCGAGGGACGAAGCAATCTAAATATTACAATCTTTTAATTTAGTAATTATCACACAATGTGAGATACGAGTGGAGCAAAACATAAGCATATATTCTACAACGTAAGCCGGCATGGAAAAAAATCCGGCGACAAATTACATAAGGCTATCGAGCGATATGTCTCTCTTTTGAAGAGAGAAGCCAAAGCCGCTACCAAATGGGTCTACAAGACCAAGATCAAAGCTGATGCAAGAATCAAGAAATTCGGCATCACCAAAGCGATGATCCAGAAAGCGTTAGAGAAAAAAGGATTGAAAGACTTGCTTAAATAGTTTTAAATGCTAAGTGTTAAGTTCTAAATAATAGGAACCCTCTACTTAGCATTTAACATTTAACATTTAACATTTATTAAAAGGATGAGATTAAAGACCAAAGCAAAGAAAAAGTTGAATAAGGCATTAACAAGAGTCGAGAAGGTAGTTATCATGGATGTAAGAAATTCCCTCGAACAACAAAAAAAGCGAAAAGCTAAAGTGATGAATAAGAAAAGTAAATAATACCCCCTAAATCCCCCTACGAGGGGGACTTGTCCCTCCCATTATAGGGGAGGTTAGGTGGGGTATATCTATCATTTAAAATTTATCATTTAAAATTATCCCCCCATGGATTTTGCAAGAATCAAACATCTTCAAGAAAAAAATGAAAACGAAATTCTCCCTGTCAAACCAGGAATGTTATTGGAGATCCACGAAAAATTGGAATGAGAAAACAATAGAATTTGGAAGTTCAAATGCCTCGTCCTCAAAGTAAAAAATCCTCAGCACGCTGATGGTACTTTTACCGTGAGAGGAGACGTCGCAGGAGTGATGGTCGAAAAAATCTATCCCTTATCATTCACCAAATTCAAGAAAGTGATTTTATTGGATGCATTCAAGACAAGAAAATCAAAACTCTACTACCTCAGAGATAAAATAGGTAAAGACGCGAAGATGAAGAGTAAAATAACTTCCGAACAAAGAGATTCCGATCTCATGAAAGCAAAATAATCTGTAATTTGTAATCTGCAATCAGACAATCAGATAATTTTAATTTATTATATAAGTAGATGGAACTCAACGTAAATACTCGTGCCTGAGAAAAGGCTAATCAACTGGTGAAACAATGATTGATCCCAGCTGTAGTCTATGGAAAACACCTTAAAGCTCCGATGAGTGTAAGCTGTATCAAAAATGATTTTCTCAAAAGATATAAAGAGGCTGGATACTCGACTCCTATCATCTTGAAAGGGAAGGACATTGATCAAATGGTGTTGATCCAGGATATCCAAGTAGATCCCGTGACAGACAATCTGATTCACATAGATTTTTTGGCAGTCAAACAGGACGAAAAAGTTAGAACAGAAGTTCCTATTGTGATGATCGGTGAATCTTCAGTTGAAAAACTTGGAGAAGGAAAAATCCAGCTAATCAAGGATTTCGTTGAAGTTGAAGCATTCCCACAAGATTTGCCGCACAATTTCACTGTTGATATTTCAGTCATCAAGTCGATGAACGATACAATATTCGTCAAGGATATAAAAGTCTCTGATAAGGTTACCGTGTTGGATGATCTCGAACAGGCAGTAGTCACTGTATTGAAATTGGCTGAAGAAGAAATCGAAGAAGTGCCAGTTGCAGAAGCCGTTACAGCTGAAGGTGCTGAATGAGCACCTGCTTGAGAAGCCGGTAAGGAAGGCGAACCTGCTAAACCAGGAGATGCAAAAGCAGGAGATGCAAAAGCAGCAGACCACGGCCCAGC
>PFWQ01000004.1:9324-20767 GCA_002791215.1 candidate division SR1 bacterium CG_4_9_14_3_um_filter_40_9 | reverse complement strand
AACACTGACGTCCAACACCAACAGAACTGCATCCAGTATCAAAACAATAATGGGGAAACATTGATGATCGATGGGCTTGCAGAATTCCGTAGCTCGGCAATTCAAGGAAACAGGAGTCATCGTGACCGATGGAACTTCGGAGAAAATAAACGATAAAGGCAAAGAAATAGAGAAAATCACGCTGCTATGAGCAGATTTTGAGAACATAGTCATGGAGCTTCCCATCATGGATTTCGAAGTGGAAGACCACGGCCCAGCAGAGCTGGGAGGCACGGCTGTCATCTATACCGACAAACTTAACTTCATCGAAACACAGAAAAAATTGGAAGCATTACACTATCACGTCATAGAGGCGGACATCCAATTTGTACCCGAAAATATGATCAACATTTCTGCAGAAGATAAGGAAAAATTTCTCAATCTTATCGATGCTTTAGAAAATGATGAAGATGTAGATAAGGTACGACACAACCTCGCATAACTAACAACGAACAACTAATAACTAACAGTTTCTATTTTTCGTGAAAAAAAACTTGAGCCGGACTGTTAGTTGTTCACTTTCAGTTGTTAACTGACCTTATTGGCAAAGTCAGTTATCATCGAGCATTCTCCACATCTCGAATAGTCTGATTATTTTTTTGTAATTAGAAATGGTCGGATATTCAGTGACGACGTTATCTAGAATAGTCTTCAATTCAAGAAGGTCCTGCGTCTTTGATCTGTCTGCTCAAGCAGCATCAGATTGTCTTACAATAGCATTATTGACCAGTGAGAGTGCCTCATCCACAGAGATTGTCTTTTCCTCTCCGAAACATTGCTTGCCAAGGACTAAAGCGATTTGATCGATTTCTTCCTGCGAAATTCATTTACCATAGATATTTATGGTCACTTTTCATTGATATTTCAGAGTGTTGAAATTATTCAGATCAGAAGATTTGACCTTATCAAACGTAAAATTTTGGATAGTGGTGATAGGCGGTAAAGTCGCGAAGAAGTTCTTGAAATTAGCGACTACGTCATTGTTCAGATCTTTCGAGATAGAATACGCGAATACCGCGATATCTCTATATTTTTCCCTGAATTGATAATAACATTGGTTCATATCTACATTATCGCAGAACATCAGACCTTTGATGGATTGTTCAATCACTGAATCGTCGATCAATGTGTTCTCTCCGCTGCCGAATATCCGATTATACAAAGCATATCATATATACGTATCCTCTGCCAATCATAATCCAAGTACGCTGGAATAGTCAGCGACCAACGAAGCGATTTCAGGTTGTTTCTGTTTTTTGATTTCCTGCCGAAGATAGTAGAAGAATTCATCTATGAGCGATAATGTATTCCTATTGGATGTCACAGAAAGTTTATCTACGAGCATAAGAAAGGAACGCTTGGAGTTGGCCGTAAAAGCGACTGTAATGGGGATAGAAAAATACCCATCAGGAGTCTCGGTTATGTCGCCTATAGATACATCAGACACATCATTGAATTCGTTGTTGTCGCCGACATCCTTGAAAAAGTCGCTCCATTTCTGCAGAAGTACGACATCATTGTAAGGATTTTTTTTCAAGAAATTGGTACCGATCATATCCGTATTGATTTGATTTGTATATACATCCTTCCAGACATTAAGACTAGGAAGATAAACATATTCCAAGAAATTTTCGTAAGGAAGCTGGAGATCACGCATATATTTTGTATATTTTTCTATATCCTGCTTCACCTCATCATCTTTCTTTATAAGATCATAGATACTTGTTGAGAAACTCAAAGCCTCTTTGGTGATACGATTAGTACTGAGAGTAGTAGTATCATACGTAGTCAGATTGATCAGTTCAGGCGTCTTTGCATTCAAGGTTTGGAGAGTCGAATATACACTGGATATCAGATACACCGCTCACACGACAGACAAAACCGCAAGCAACAAAACGACTTTACCGGAATTATTCTTGTCATGGAAAAAACGCAAAACAGGCTCAAAAAAAGCTTTAATCTTGTCCATATTGATAGGAACAGATATCTTTATCTTGGGAGTCTCTTGTATTTTCTTTTCTTCCATACTCTACGATACCAAATAAAACTATTGTACTATTCACACAGAAGGTAATCCGATGGCTCATGCATCGCCGGCCTGCCCCGAACCAGTCGGGGTCGATATAGTATTCGCGATTCATGTTATTCCGCCGCTGATAGCCTGCGCAGCTCAAGTAGTGATTGCCTGTACATTCGTTCATTCAAAGTGATAATCCTTATTCAAGACGAAATCAGCTATCTCTCTTTGCGGATTCTTCTGGATCGGAAGTACAAAATTCATAGATGAACTATTCACCGGAAAGACAGTAGATCCCACTTGAATGACTTTTTGTTGTATCTTAAGCTGCTTGGAGTCGATATTTTCTCCTATCACGAATAAACTTTGCTTCAATAAATCTAATAGCTGAGTCACGATGAAAACGTGAGGATTGAGGATTCATTGCCTGATAAGCGAAGCTTCATCTTGTTTGAATGTATCCACTTCCACATTGAATGATATTTCTTTCTGTTTCGGATCGAATTTCTGGAAAGTGATGCTGAAATTCGGCAAATCGGATTGCTCTAGCTTAAGATCGATATAGTACATCAATTTCTTGAAGAAGCTGATATCAAACTTTGAAGATTTTTCGTAATACGTATAATATTTATCGAAATCACCGACCAGATTACAGTTCTCGTCTATCTCGAATGGATTGAGATAACAGGTATTGAGATATGTCTTGATATCCTTCTCTCCCCTGGCATCCAAAGCCTGTATTTTTTTCTGCGCATCTTCAGAACTGATAGAGAGTAGATTAGCTAATCATTTGATGAAAGTATCAAGATACGAAAACACTTTGATTGCAGCGCTGAATTTCACGACCTCAAGCGACATCAACGAACTTTTGATAGAGACGTCTTCTTGATCCGCAGGGAAAATACTGAGCAGATCCTTAGGGAAGAAACCATATTGGGTGATATCTTTTTTCAAAGTATCCAGAGCATTGTAATTAGCTATCATATCGTTGGCTACGCCATTCAGTCCGTTCTGGAAGATATCTTTTTTCTGCAGATAACTCAATCTGGAAGAATTCAATACGGAACCTACATTGTTGGTAGCAGTCGCTCCGAGAAATGAAGTGGATGCCATAAGCGAATAATCATTCAGATTCGTATATTCGCTCCAAAGTTTTTGATAATCTTTAGCGTAATCGATATATCCCTGATATGAAGGATCTATTTTCGGCTGGCTTGCGATATCCAGATACGATTTCCGTAAAAATGCGAATCCGGAGATCAGAGACATGAAGACAAGGACAAAAACAGAAATAGAGACTATTTTCCGGTAATTGAATCATCTGACCTTTCAGAGCATAGCGATACCTATGCCACTTTCACCAAGCGTTTGCGCGCTATTCTTGGATTCCTCACGAGTGACTTCTTCGATAGCGATATTTGATATATCAATAGCCTGTCATTCAGAATTTTCTTTCATCTCGGCATTCGCCTGACTCAACAAATCAGAAGTCTGACCAGTAGCTGGTACTTCTACTTCAGTAGTATCATGATCGCTTAATTTGGCAGAAACAGCCACAGGTGTTTGATTGGTAATCAAAAGTTGATCAAAATTAATACCGCCTGCAGCAGGAGCTTCATGAGTAACTGGAGTTGCTGGTATGTTTGATTGATTCTTATCGTCCATAAATGAAGTCGAAGGTCATAAAGTCGAAGGTCATAAAGTCGAAAGACTAAGATTCAATATCTAAGGTCTAAGGACTAAGCTCTACGTTCTATATTCAATTATACGCAAAATCACTCCAAAAAACCAAAAATCAGCCTCATATCGACCGATTTGACTTGACAAATAAGTAATTTTATACATATTGAAAGATGGTATGAGATAATGCCGCTCCATAAGTGCAAAGAATGAGAAATTATTTCCTCAAAGTATACCACAACTTAAACACCCAATATAGAAATTTATTTATCACCACATCATAATTCCCATAATATTCAATTTTTTCACCACCGAGCGATTCTTTGAATTTCGTCACTCACACCAATTCATGCTCCGGAAAGCCAGTCGGTGCTCCTCCACCCGTATCGACATACACAAACCCATGCTCCCTCGCCCATGAGAAAAGTTTGAACTTCAAGAAATGTTGCGCTCATATATTCCCAAATTTCCTATCATAAAATCCATAGGGACAGATGATGAATTCGCCGTCAAAAAGACAGATGGTTCAGGCGATCATTTCGCCATCGAGAAATGCACCGATCAGCATTCACTTATCTTCAGCGAGATATTTCAATAAATCCTGATATTGCGTTTTGGTGATAGTGTTAAATCACTTCTTACCTGCAGTCTCCTGCCACTTAGCGAAAAATGTTTCATGCTGATGTTGACCCAACTCGCGGAATTCCAATCATTGCACAATAGCTTTTTTGATGCGTTTCCTACAACTTTCATTCATATCCTTGAACAGATCTTCATCAGATTTCGTCACGTTATAGATGATTCCTGCCTGTGGCATATTTTCTCTGAACGAACTTTTCAATTGGTATTTCTGCTCCATATTTTTGCGCAATTCCAATCTGACTGCTCTCATATCATGAGCAAATTCGGGAGCGATATTATGTGCATTCTCAAACCTCACGATTTCATTCACGATTCATAATTGAAGGAATATATCCCCCGACTCTGCTTGTAATTTCTTTTTTGCATGTTCCAGTTCCTTCTTCACAAGCTCTTCGTCATCAGGCAGTTGGACTCACAATATCTGATGCCGTTTGAGTTTCCATGGTCAGATTTTCTTTTCTTTTATCACGCCAAAATATTCAGTTCCGAAAAGATGCATGACAAAGTGAGGATTTTTATATACCTCTTTTTGGATGTCTCTTCGAATAGCAGACTGATAAAAGTTGTACATGCAAATGATAAAATGATAAATGTCCTAACGGACGATAAAATGATAAACTTATTTATCGCTTTAGCTTTTATCAGCGCAGCGTTTATCGCGAACAAAGTGAGCTTTTATCATTCTATAAGCGTAGCGATACCATCTTTCTCCAGAAATGCTATATTCAACGCCTTAGTCACACCGATCACATCATCCATATAGGTTGCTATCATGTCTAAATATTCTTTCGGACCAGATAGTATTAATTTTTGCAATTCTGCACCCATAGAAATCTGTTTTTCCGTCTTGAATTTTCTCGCCTGTTCGACGATATCGACGACTTTGATAAAATCCTTTTTCAACTTTTCCGGATCCTGCTTCGTGATTTCTGAATTTTCAATAGCTTCAGGATATGAAGTAATATGTAGAGATATGGCTCATTCAGAACGAATCTCCGAATCGCCATGTGAATCTCCGAATCTCCTGAAATAGTCCTGATAGATTTCCTCGGTGATATGCGGAAGATACGGAGCGATCAATTTCACGATAGCATCGAATACGATATACAATGCCCGCTGTCCTGACGCTTTTTTCTCTTCTCCATGTTCAAATCTTTCTGGCTGGTAGAGTCTCACTTTTATCATCTCCAAATACATATCGCAGAAATCTTTCCAGAAGAATTCATCGAATTTGATTTTAGCAGCGCCATATTCGTATTTATCCAGCGATTTTTTCATCTCAGCGATAGTCTCATTAAGCCTGACAAGAATTCGTTGATCTGTAGGATATATCTTTCTGACTCCATCCTTGATTAAGTTTCTGATATCTGCATCAGCAAGTTGCATCTTCACGAATTGGAATGCATTCCATAATTTCGTCACTAATTTTTGTCCATTTTTGAATTCACCTTCATCGAAAAGAATATCTTTCCCCAATTGCCCTCCGCATGCTCGGAATCTCACAGCATCAGCTCACCATTGTGTGATGATATGTTCAGGATCAAATTTTGCATTTCATTTGGATTTGCTGAATTTTTCTCATTTCACCGCCATACAGAATCCTGACATCATCACATCATCAAACGGTTTCTGTCCGTCTCTCAGATATGTCTGCAATGTCGTATACAAAAGCCATGTACGGATGATATCATGCGCTTGTGGTCTCAAATTCATAGGCAAAATATTTTGAGTATAACCATCTTTTTTGAGATTCATCTGATTGATGAGTGGCGTCAATCATGACGTGAACCGAGTATCAAGGACTAATGTCTCTGGACGCACATGATCAGCAGAAAATCATTCTGGCACATCAACAGTCGGATCAATGGGGCCCTTGGCCAATTGCGTTTCGCTCGGAAGGATGGTTTTACCAGTAGCAACATTATACCAGACCGGAATAGGGATTCAAAATTTCCTTGAACGAGAGATATTTCGATCCCGTTGAAGATTTTCTATCCAATCATTGGATCTTTTTTTCATAAAAGCAGGATATCGATTCATTTCATCATTTTTTTTGAGAAGAATATCTTTTTTGTCCAGAAGATTGACGAATCGCTGCTTCACAGGCAGGATTTCAACAGGCACCTTTCCTCTTTCAGAAATCTGTTTTGATTGAGTTATCGGATCTCTTTTGACGACTAATCCTTTGGATTCAAATAATTTCATGATTGTTTCTCTCGCTTCCTCTATTTTCATGCCTTCGATTTCCGGTACACCGCAATTTTTCATTCTTCCATATCTATCGATGACGATTTTTTCTCCCAGATTATGTTTTTTCACCCAGAATACATCCACTTCGTCACCATAACTACAACACATCACTGCTCCGGTTCACTTATCCATTTTTACCTTATCATCAGCCAATACGGGAACGATAATTCCAAGTGGCGTAATGATTTTTTTTCATACATACTTGGTGAATCTTTCATCATCAGGATGGACGAATACTGCTAAACAGGCAGGTAGTAATTCAGGTCTGGTGGTGGCGATGACTAATTTCTCACTATCTTCAAGCGTGAAATTCAAATAATTGAAGAATCCATTGAATTCTTTCTCTTCAGTTTCTGCTTGCGCGACAGTCGTTTGCATTTTGGTGCATCGCAAAGCGGGAAAATCCTTATATACGATATGTCACTCTTTGAATAATTTTACAAATGTCTGTTGAGCAATTTGCTGCACATTGGGAGAGATCGTAGTGTAGGTCTTGCTTCGATCGATAGAAAATCACATGGATCTTCGAAGATTTTCATACAAGACTTTATATTTTTCTACTACTTCAAGACACTTTTGGACAAAATCTTTACGCTCTACATCCTTGATATTTATGCCCAAATCCTTCTCTACCAATTGCTCAGTGGGGATCCCATTGTTGTCATATCCCATAGGATAAAAGACATTATATCACATCATCCTCTTATATCTTGCTATGACCTCTGCTTGGGTATACGAAAAAATATGACCGATATGGATCTTGCCAGACACGGTCGGAGGCGGTGTATCTATACTATAAATAGACTTGTCTAGATCCTTGGAAAAGGCATAAATCTGATTATCTTCCCAAAACTTCTGCCATTTCGCTTCAGATTCTTGATGATTGTACTTCGCTCACATTATACTAAATAAATGTCTAAATGTTTCGTCCTTTCGTTTACGTATTCACCCACAAAATTCAAGGTTAAAACGAAGCAATAGTATCCACAAAAGCAATAAAGTCAATGAGAGATAAAATAACAAAACAATAAATACCTTATTCGCTAATTTTTTCACAAAACACAAGTTCAAAAGGAAGAAAAGACTGTTTTTTCAAGAGGAAAAAACCATATATAAGAGTTGCGAATTTGTACATAATTTTTTTAATCAAACAAAAAAAGCATGGAGCTTATTCAATGCGAGCAAGCATTGCAAACACAATATGACAAAAACACAAATCAGATAAGCAATATTTCTAAACTCACGAGCAATGCCCGATGAACAGACAAGGCAAACTGTATAGGCAAAATGTGAGGGATCACTGAAATAAAGAATTTTTTGACAAATAAAAATATCTATAAGCCAGAAACGTCAGCAGTAACGACTCAGACACAGTACACAGCAACCAGTGCCAATCCAAGCATACGAGGCAATGTTTCCTTCTACACAAAAACTTATGGATGATACATATTGCAGTGAGCAGCAATACTGCTTTTGGCGTTTATTTCATTTATCATAATCAAAAGAATATTGATTATTTTCTACGACCTATTCCACGTCAGCAGAATGATATATTTCAAGGTTATTCTTCCTAGGGGCGAAGGAAAGATAGATCGCGAACAAGAAAAAGAACTTGCAAAGGATATGAAAGAAAAAATCTGACGTATGTCCCAGGTCTTCCACAACCTCCATAAACTCTGAGAACTGGGTACCATGGACGCGATTATGAAAGCTGTTTTTCACAAGCCGAAAGTGACTATGATTTTCCATTATGAAGACGGTCAGTTAAGTTTTCTCGTGTGAATCTATCCTGAATATCAAAAAATCGTAGAATCATCAATCTCTGCACAATATCCAAACTGCTCCATCGAAGTGACTACCAAACCGAAGGTTTTCCCGAGAAAATATCGAAACATCATGCCTCTGGAACCGCTCAAAGACACGGTCTACAACATCAAGACATTTAAGATGCAGCCCGATGATCCATTGAACAACATCATCGATGCGATGGGAAAAATATCGAGATACGACACGGTAAGCATCATTATACCTATCAAACCGGTTGGGAAACGATTCAACAACAAGGCAAAAAAAATAGTGGACAGGCTATATAAAAATCTGGACATCGCGCCGACAGCACGATGGAAATATATTTTCATGCCGCGGAAATTGGTGAGCTTTCTCTTCAATTGACCATCCGAGTATCTGATATCATGAGCAAAAAAAGAAGAGAACGTGACCATGGTTCGTATGCTCAAGGCCAAAGAAGACGCACTCAATGGGATGTGAGAAGAAGCAGGTTTACCGTTTTTTGAAGCGGGCGTGCTTATCGCTACTTCTTCAGATGAAAAACAGCACATAGAAGACAATATAGATATCATGGTAAGTGCATATAATATCTATGGAGATGAATATGGGAACGAACTCAATGGACCGGAAAACAAGCACGATATGTTTGGATTCATCTATAAACCATTATGGAAATTCGCAGCGTATTTCAATCTCCCTTATTTCTTCTTCAAAAGAAATATATTTGGAGTAGCTGCGCTTGCTTCATTATTTCATTTCCCAGATGGGATTTACAACCGTTCGCCGATCATCTTGTGGATGGCGTATAAAGTGCTTCCATGTCCTGATAATCTACCGATATTAAAAGACCCGAACAGATTCATTATCAGCGGACATTTGGCGGAAAGTTACAAAAAATGAGAACTCAGCAATATTTTGGAAACGGATTATAAAGAACATCGAGCGGTGGCTAGCAGGATAGTAGAAGAAGAAAAACTGGAATCAGTATTAAATTTTACATCCAAGGATCTAGAAGGCAAAGAAATCATAGAGAAAGACTGACAGAAATTCATCAAAACAATCGTCAAAAAAACACTCTACGGATATAAAACATTTAAAGATGGAATTCTGTTGTGAACGAATATCTATAGAAATGCATATTCTCCTGTATATATGAAGAGAGAAGATAGGACGAGGCACCATTATTGCGTAGGGAAATCAGGTACAGGTAAATCAGTATTCCTTCAGACACTTGCCAGACAAGATATCCGAAACGGCGACGGTATATGCCTCATAGATCCGCATGGAGATTTGGCAGAAGATATGCTAGCTTATGTGCCGAAAGAAAGAGCGAAGGATGTCATCTATTTTGATGCAGGAAACGAGGAAAGACCGATGGGACTAAATATGTACGAAATAAATGCCATAGATGAAGCAGATAGAGTGGTCAACGACGCAACAGAAATCTTCATCAAAATGTTCGGACCGGAAATCTTTGGACCGAGGTTGCAAGAATACTTCAAATACTGAAGCCTGACGCTGCTTGAAGACTTCGAAGACAGACCTACGCTGCTTGATATCGTAAGACTCTTCACGGACGAAACATATAGAGAATACAAAACGAAAAAAGTGAAAAATCCTACAGTAAAAAATCGGCGAGAGAAAACATTTAATGCGATGGGAGATAGAGAAAAACAGGAAATCATACCATATTTCTCAGCGAAATTTGTATCATTCAATACCAATAGACTCATCAGGAATATCATCTGACAGACAAAATCCGCTTTCAAATTGGAGGATGTGATGGACAATAGAAAAATCCTCATCATCAATCTTTCCAAGGGAAGAACTGGAGAAAGTAACGCACAATTACTCGGTATGATTTTGGTATCAAAGATTTATACCGCTGCTATGGCGAGAGCGAGGATGGAAGAAAAGGATAGAAAAGATTTCTATCTGTACGTGGATGAATTCCAAAACTTCGTGTCAGGTACTTTCGCCGACATCTTATCAGAAGCCAGAAAGTATAGATTATCGCTTATCATGGCTCACCAGTATATCGCACAATTGGAGCCTCCAAAATGATTATGAGATGTCTGATGAGGAAAAAATGATGTGAAGTCAGCAGTATTTGGTAACGTTTGAACGATGCAATCATTCAAGGTAGGTGCACCGGATGCAGAATTTCTGGAAAAGGAATATGCGCCGGTACTTTCCTGACAAGATATCGTAGGAATAGCAAATTATAAAGTCTACATCAAACTCAATATCGACAACTCTACTTCACGTGTGTTCAGTATGAATGCCATTTATACCAAAGATTATCAGAACAAAAAAATCGTACCGATACTCAAAGAATACTCAGCAAAAAAATATGGAAGAAAAAGAGAATTTGTAGATGCAGAAATGTCAGCAAGACTTGGGCAAGGAGTGGAAGAAGAAAAGCTGCCAGAACAACCGGCAACACCAGTGCCGCTGGTAGAGACGACCCAAGGGGCGTCTCCATGAGAAGCCGCACCTGCGGTTATGGCAACACCAGTGCCAATTGCACCTGTTGATGCACCACTACCGATTCCTTCGCCAGCAGAAGTTGCACCAACAATATAAAAATAACATATAGAATACAAGAACACGGACGACATTTTTGTCGTCCTTTTCTTAATAAGAGATTTTTCTTGAAATCACCTAAGATTATAGTAAACATAAGACATATGTTTAAAAATTCAGAAAACTTATGCTTACCTATATACTTTTCATTATATGATTTGTTGTTCTCATAAAATGAGCAGATTTTCTTGTACAATGAGCATCGTCATTAGCAAAAAAATTTAACATTTCAGAATTAGTTATCTGATTGACAATAGTAGCCATAGGGACTTCAGCACCAGAACTAGTAGTAAACATGTTTTCAGCTTTCCATGGAAGCCCAGCGCTTGCACTAGGGAATATACTTTGAAGTAATATTGCCAACATTCTTTTGGTGTTAGGAGTTACAATCTGCGTATATCCCATGGTAATCAAAAAATCAGTTGTATACAGAGAAATACC
>PFWQ01000004.1:3535-9267 GCA_002791215.1 candidate division SR1 bacterium CG_4_9_14_3_um_filter_40_9 | reverse complement strand
ACAAGGAGGGGTAGAAATATTGAGCAGATTTGAATGAATAGCATTATTGTTGCTATTCGGGATGTTCATGATATACATATTCTGGCTGACGAAACGTGAAAAAGAAAGAACGATAGAACACATCGAGACATTCCCAATAAAAAAATCGATTCTTTTCATCGTGATATGATTAACGTGACTTATTTTATGATGAGAACGAATAGTAAATGGTGCGATAGAAATAGCAAAACAATTATGATTATCGGAACTGACGATAGGATTGACCATAATAGCAATCGGGACCTCGCTGCCTGAACTAGCAACATCAGTAGTTGCTATCCGGAGAAAAAAACCGAATCTCGCAATCTGAAATATAGTTTGATCAAATATCTTCAATATTCTGCGGGTATTGGGAGTCACCGCAACCATTCATCCTCTAACAGTACCAAGCTGAATCAATAAAGACATACGATTTGCTATATTTGCGACAGCAATCTTGCTAGTATTCCCTCTGACAAAAAGAAAATTCACCCTACATAGATATCAGGGGCTCATTATGGTGATAACTTATATGCTGTATTTACTCATTGTTTTTTTGGATGCGAAAGCGTAAAAATTACTATTTTTTGATGAACAATCTCCACAAAACATACATATACGTTACGAAACCAATGATTGCGTATACCCGTCGTTTTACTTGCACCAAAGCAGGAATTAACGTAGCGAGCATCAAGGACAAGGCGATAAGACAAATCTTGAAAATCGCCCGATCGAATACGCTTAATGTTCAAAGCTTTTTCATAGCTGTTTTAAGCATGAGAGTAAAGTAAATGGATAAAACTATCCGAAGTATAGTCAAAACGACATGCTTTGCAATTTTTTTTATTCAGTAGTGAGAGTTATATGTTCATACGGAACGGATATCCCATATTTTTTAAATTCATCAAATATCAATCCTTTCAAATCTCTTCATACTATGAAAGCACTAGCACCCTTAATGGTCTGATCAACGAAGAAATATGATTTTATACTCGTGCCAAATTTATCAAATCAAGTGATTAAGATATTTGTATAGTCCTTATGAGTCACGGCCTTATGTGCATTGATGATAGTAGTCATGATATCTCTGACTTGCTGGACATGAGAGTGACGAGGTAGCCTAAATGCAATCTCGCCCCTCACCAATGGTTCAGATTTGTATGTTTGAATAGGCGTCTTGGCGACAATACTATTGGGAACAATCACTCTTCTTTTGTCGAAGGTGCTGATAACGGTATATCTGATATTAATTTCTTCAATAGTTCACATCATCTTCATTGATCACATAAATTTCACGAAATCTCACAGTTTAATTTTTTGATTAGTCATCAGAAATACTCAAGCTATCATATTACTGA
The DNA here is from genome assembly GCA_002791215.1 of candidate division SR1 bacterium CG_4_9_14_3_um_filter_40_9. GTDB lineage: Bacteria > Patescibacteriota > Gracilibacteria > Absconditabacterales > Absconditicoccaceae > UM-FILTER-40-9. The sequence goes on along the minus strand of PFWQ01000004.1, from coordinate 7,891 downwards.
TGATGGTTTCCATGGCAAATCAGAGTCCCAATGAAATTCATCACATAATTAATGCCACTTCAAATCAGATAACCTGAAACACAGCGAGAACGGTGAAAATCATGAGCAGGATGAAAATCATACTACCTACCAGTTGAGAGATTTTTTTTGCATAAATATCAGATTGTAAAGAATTCGCTTCTATCCTATGTTTTACTCTACCTACGATTTTCTTGCTGATAATATAAAAGGCTACGAAAACTAGAACACCGAGAAAAAGCTTCCGCAATAGACTAGGTCCATTGTCTCTAAGATAGTTTATAATGTATGAAATAACTGTTTCCTGATTCATGTTTGCATAAAAGAATAAATTAAGCTGAATTTGCTCAAGAAGTTGGAAGCATATCTGGATTTTGCATGTCCAATTGCTGCACAATCAAATCTTTCTGCTGATTATTTTCAAAAGTCAAAGTGACCATATTGTATGGAACGACTATTCAATGCTTATTGAATTCATCATTGGCTTTTTCATACAAGAAACCATTTACCTGCTCGACAAGAAGACCGCAATTAGGATCAAAAAAGAACATGGATTTAAATTCTAAAGAACTATCTAAAAAGTTCGACAAAAATACTTTGGTATTCTTTTTTTCTTTTACAAATCCAAAACTGTTGACCACATCAGCAATAATCTTAATCGCCAAAGCGACATCCGTATCATAATGGGTCCAAAAAGGAACTATCAGTCTGATCAACGATTCGCTACTAAAGGTCTTGATGGGTACAGAAATCAAAGTCATATTTGGCAAGACGACCTGTCTCAGGTCAAGTGTTCTGATAATCGTATATCTGATAGTGATTTCTTCTATCCTTCCAAAATACACCTGGTCGGCATTGATCTCAACAATATCTCAGAGTTTGAATTCTTTAGTATACAGCATCATGATTCCTGCAATCATATTTCCGAGGATTTCTTTGAAAGCCAATCAGACTCCGAATGAGATACCTCATAGAATGAGTCCGACGTTGAATCCGACAATTTCAAATCCTACAAAGAATGAAAAGATGACCAAGATATAGAAAACGATGTCATGAATGAGTTTTCAGACTTTATCTATGTGTTTGCTACCTTCAGGAGCGTTTTTGATGATATTTCTCCTTACAATATTGGCGACAATCTTGGAAATCAAGAGCAATACGACAATGACTGCCATCGCGCCCAAAATTTTGAGTCCATAAGAAACGATAACATTATCCATCAATGATTGTAGACCAGATGGCGCCGCCTGTGTTGATACATTTACAGCTGTTTGCGTATTCATAACGATATATAATAGATTAAAATTCCACTACTTTACTAAAGACTAATGGCTGAAATAATTATATTCCAAGCCAACTTAAAAGCAAAAAAACAGAAGCGACTTTCCATACAACAGGGACCAAAACGAATAAAATGTGATATAGTATGTGTTATTTAGTTGCAAAATGATAGCATCCGGCTATATGTAAAAAAGACGCCAAAACTTCCAAAGAAGTTTAACGTCGCTTTTATCCAGCAAAGCTGGATAGGACGCAATATTTTTAATACCTTAATGTTCACAGATGGATCCACAGACACCAACATTTCAACCTCAACAAAAATGAGGGTCAAAATTCACGACTTTCCTTACGGTCATTACCATTGTTTTTCTCGTTTTTGTCGCATACAAAAATATGGATAATATAACGCAACTTCTAGGATGATGAGCAGTCAATACAGGGACTACGAGCGGCCTCCAGATAGGACAACAGGTAGCTATAGAAGGGACGCTTACGGCAAATGGTGATTACATCAACTATACTCATCAATTGGAGACCACAAGTGATGGAATTTTCGGTCTAAAAAGCAAAACCATCGATCTGAACCAGTATAGTGGCACCGTATCTATCGAAGGAACTGTGGAAAAAGACCTCGGCCCAACGCAGTCGGGAAATTCAGAGATGTACATCATCGATGTCATCAACATCATCGGAAACATAGCATTAAGCGGAGATATGGTAGGAGAAATAGTACCAAACTGAATGTATATAGAAAAAGCCTGACTCTACCTGCCAGAGGATTTCTTTGCAAACTATGCATTGCTCAATAGTGGCGAAAGCAATGTAGTCAAAGTACAGAAAATCGGAGGAACCCAGACGATAAATATCCAATACTTCACGTGCAAAACAAGCAATCAAAATGAAAATTGCACGACATTATCAAAAAACTTCTCTAGCAGTAACGAAAAAACACTGACTACCAGCAACAATGATACATTCTTTAAGCTCGAAGGAACAGATTCATGGTTCTTTACAAACAATCTCTATGGATACTTTATCAATAATATACCTGCGCAAGATGTAGAGGCATTAAGCCAATATCTCATACTTCCAAATACGGATTATGTAAAAGAGAATGTCATGCCCAAAGTATCAAGCATCTGCATAGATGGAAACATCGTATTAGCTCAAGCAGATAAGAGCAGCTTGGCATTGGAAAATAATAGGATAGTGGCAAAATTCACCGGCAAGGTAAACAGCGGTGGAGCAGAATGTAAAGTTGCTATCAATCCATCATTACCAAATCTAGGAGAGAAGGTAGCATTCTATTATCCTGAAGCATGATCTGTCACCACTACAACACCAACAACTACTACAAACGGATGAACAAGCCTTACGACTCCATCTGGCGTAAAACAATTCCCTATTAATCTAGAAAAGGCATTGACCTTCACCTCTAGTAGATGAGGATATTCAATCATATTCCCATCATCCAATATCTCTTACGATTCATCCAATACACAGACTGATTTGGATACTGCAGGAATAAATTGTTCCACGCAATTCAACGTCATAAAATATTCTGACAAAGCAAATCTTGATATCACCCCAGCAGTAAAAATCTATGAATGTAGAGTAAAAAACACAGTAAACATACCAAGCATATACGCACAGAAAACATTAGAAGACGGAAGAGTCTTCCTTATCGAAGCAGTCGATCCAGCGCGGGTAGATTTCGTGAACAACATCGTAATTCAGTAATATATATAAAAACACGCTGTAGAGACGTTTCGGCAAAACGTTTCTATCCCGTTCCCGGGTAGCGTGTTTTTTTAAAAATATTTCGTCTTGTTCGTCTTTTTGGTCCATTTTTATACTACTCGTTACTCGACACTCGTTACTCGAAACGGCGCGAACAAACGTTTGCGGAACTTCGTGCCCATTGCAAATTATATCATCAAGTCTTACCGACTACATCACATGCCTCGCCGATAAAATATAATCCAGGAATTTTTTTGCTTTCGAAATTAGACTTTAGTTCACTCAGTATCACGCCTCCTCCGCTCACTTTCGCCTCTTCCCACGGCCTCAATCACTTCATGTCCAATTCGACGACAGAATTTTTAGCATCTAAATGGAAGAAATTTATCAATTTTTTATTCAAATTCTCCATATCAAAGATAATTTTGATTTTGTTATTCGTAGAGACGATTCACGAATCGTTTCAAAGTCTAAGAGTGGAATTGAAAACAACCGGCCCGGAGATTCACCGATGAGTGAACAACACACTTCCTTTTTGATCATACAGACATTTCTTCTTATCGTTTCGAATTTGCATCTGCACCAGTGCAGAATTTCACGTCACGCCGGACATGTCTTGGACCGTTTCGATGCCACATAAACACTGATAAGGCTGTATGCAATCGATGCCGAATTGCTTCGCAAGCTCATAAGCAAATCAAGTTGCCCCTACCTGCGGGAAACTTTTCCCTCACGTCGCAATGATTAATTTTTTGCAGAAAAATTCTCAAGAATTTGTCGTTATTTTGAATGTTTCATTTCACTCGTCCGGTCATTGCGAACAAAGTGAAGCAATCTCTTTTATTTCAACAGAATTTTTTATTTCAACGCCATTTTCAATCGCCAACTTCATCAACAAATCCAAAAGTTGTTTTGCTTTTCAACTTTTGAGAATCACCCTTCCATTATCTTCCACGACAGTTTCGATTCCATGTTGAGTCAAAAAATCTATCATGTCCTGATTGCTGAATGCATGGAAAACACTATGCAAGGACTTGATATTCTGACCGACATAATCACGATCAGGATTGATATCATTATTACTTACATTGCATCTTTCACCTCCAGATAATAATAATTTCGCTCCGCATTTGTCATTTTTTTCCAGGATCAATTTTTTCATTTCCTTCGGCAAAGAAGACGCTAAAACTTCTGAAGGAAGTTTAACGTCGCCTTTGTCCAGCGCAGCTGAAGAGGAATTTAGAAAATTCCTCTGTGGCAGAAAAATCGAAGCGAATAACCCCGATGCTCATCAGCCTATAATAATAACGTCATACA
>PFWQ01000004.1:0-3514 GCA_002791215.1 candidate division SR1 bacterium CG_4_9_14_3_um_filter_40_9 | reverse complement strand
CTATAAATCTATAACTCTAATTATAATTTATATGGTTTCAAAATTTCTTTATACCCTTGCAAGACAAACACATTGGTGAACAAACACGCGACTGTAAGCGGTCAGATACCGCCTGGAACTGGCGTATATGCAGCAACCTTATCAATAATATTTTCGAGAATTACATCACCTACGGGATTACCATCCTTATGCCCATATCACACATCCACGATAATCTGCGTTTTATCATCACGTACAAAACTCTCATCCACAAAATGTACTTTCCCCGTACAAGAAATGATATAATCAGAACTTTTACACATCTTTTTGATTTCTTCGATGGAGTTAGACTGATTAAATGACGCAACCGTCGCTCATCTTTTTACACAGTCAATGATCAAAGGTCTTCCTACGATAATACTCTGTCCGATGATGGCTACCGTTTTACCTTTCATGTCACCCAATCCATATTTATCCAAGAGATACAACACGGCTTTTGGCGTAGCAGGGACAAAATCAATCAAACCTATCGAAGATAGACCAGTCAATACGCCACCCAATCCATCGACATCCTTCGTCGGAGTGATGGCACATAGTATCTGAGTTTTGTATTGTTTAAATTGTTCCGGCAACGGAAGTTGAACGATGATTCCGACGCAACTGTCATCATAATTGAGATACTTAATCAATTCGATGACTTTCCCGATGCTATCATATTTTTGATTGATATAAATCCCCACATCGTCGAATTTCCCGGTCTGATTCCTATCAAATTCCACATTTTGATTCTGCCCGAAAACGATGACAGGTAAACCGATGTTTTCCCCATACTGTTTCTTATGTCTGACATAGGTAGCTGATGAATAATCATCTCACAAAAAAATGATTGCGACATATTTCTTACTAGAAAAAGTTCTAGCAACCTTCTGTTTCAGCTCTGCCTGCAAATCCAACGCCAATTGTCTTCACTCGAGTATCATAAATTGGATATTTAATCATTAAAATTACCAGTATGTACTATATGCAATTAAAAGCATATCTCAACTGTAAATTATAGAATAAGACGCCGAAAGTTCCCAAAGAACTTTAACGTCATTTCTATCCAGCTCAGCTACATAGGAATTTTCAAATTCCTATGTATTGATAAAAAATGCCCACGCATAATGCAGGCATTTTCTAATTCTGAAATTATCATTACTTGAGTAATTTCTTGAACACATCCACTGAATCCAGTTTCTCCCATGTAAATTCCTCTCTTCCGAAATGCCCATAAGCCGCAGTACTTTTGAAAATTGGTTTCCTTAAGTCCAATTTTTCGATGATTCCTTTGGAACTGAGATCAAAATTATCTTTTACTGCATCGACTATTTTCTGCAATTCAACTTTTTCTGTGCCAAAACAATCAACAAACACACTCACGGGCTGGACAACGCCTATCGCATATCCTACCTGGATTTCACATCTATCGCAGATACCGCTCGCTACGATATTTTTAGCAAGATATCTCATTATATAAACTCAGCTTCTATCTACTTTAGTTGGATCTTTTCCACTGCAACATCCGCCGCCATGTCTTCAGATTCCGCCATAAGAATCAACAATAATTTTCCTCCCCGTCAATCCCGTATCACCCTTAGGACCACCAATATTAAACATTCCGGTAGGATTGATGTAGAATTTCGTTTCTTTGTCGATCATCTTACCTGCAATAGGATTGATGACATGTTCTATGATTCATGCATTGATTTCGTTATGAGTGATTTCCAATGCATGCTGGGTAGAAATTACGACAGTATCGACCCTCACTGGCTTGCTGTCTTCATATTGCACAGTCACTTGAGTCTTTCCATCAGGGTAGACCCATGGCAAAATACCTTCTTTCCTCACCTGAGCCAATCTTTTTGCAAGTTTGTGCGCTAAATAAATTGCCATCGGCATATAATTTTCTGTTTCATTCGTTGCGTAACCATACATGATTCCTTGATCTCATGCACCTCCTATATCCACTCATTGTGCGATATCTGGAGATTGTTTGTGAAGTAGTGAAATCACTGCACAGTTGTTGCCATCAAAATGTTTGATATCATTATCATAGCCGATATCGATAGCTACTTTTCTGGCGATTCACTGATAATCAATGTTCGCTTTGGTGGTGATTTCTCAGCTCATGATGATGATTCCAGTCGTGGCCATCGTCTCACATGCAACTCTAGAATATGGATCCTGCTCCAAGCAAGCATCCAAAATAGCATCAGAAATCTGATCACACATCTTATCAGGATGCCCTTCAGTGACTGATTCACACGTAATGAAGTGTTTCATAGCGATAGAATAATAAATTAAAAAAATCTTTCCACGTGGGAAAGAAAATATTACAATCAGATTTTTGGTCTTTTCATAACATCTTTCCCTGATGGGTAGGAATTAGCACCTTTTCCCAATGGAATGGTTGCTGGAACGCTTGATAGCTAAGACCCAATAAAAAACTCGAAATATTGATAGTTTTTATGCGGTCGAAGTTATATCGGCGACTTTAGATGCTTCAATTTCAAATGAAATGCGGAAATTGGAGGGTTCTAAAGCAGTCGATACGAGCCTAGTCTCTATCGTTCACTCTGGATATATAGCAGAGACACAACAAAAGCCCAAAGTATTGAGGGTTTTTGTGATGTCGAAGTTATACCGCTACTGCGGTATACACGCAGACATACTACTAATTAATAATTAGAAAACAAGAGAATCTTTTTACCTTGAAAAGCTGAGCACGAAAGCTATGTTCTAATTTAGAATTTAGAATTTAGAATTATGTATAGCATCTGATTCTTCATAACCGAACCAATCTGAAATAACGAATTTTCTCACGCAGAAAGAATCGTACTTTGATCAGAAGGGAAAATTTATATCCCACCACTTATCAAAGGAACGGTAAATGATTTAGAAATCGGAACGGAAATCGCTTTTGAAGAAGTAAGGGACGGCAAATTAATTTCTTGCAAAGGTCTAAAAAATCTCATCTGCACCGACTACAAATGAATACTTACCTACATCGTCGACAATCACGATCATGCCATGTTTTTCTGGCATCAGCATATCCATCAATTTCCAACCAACGAATGAGCGAAACCATTTAAAGTCATCCATATCGACCAACACAGTGACATCAAAGAAGTAACGCACGGAGAATACAATGTCGGCAATTTCATAACGCATGCACTCAGTTCCAAACTGATTGATGAATGCATTCAAATCAGAACCGAAATAGCGCTCCACTCGCTACCAAAGTTGGACTTTGCAGACTACAATTATATCCTCGACATTGATGTAGATTTCCGAGAAGGGAAGACCGACAAAGAAATAGAAGCAGACACTGAAATTATCCAGAGACTCATGCAGGATTCTTGTCTTATCACCATCGCCACCTCACCATATTTTTTCGACCAGAACAAAGCGATAGCAATAGTAAAAAGGCTCTTGTCATAAGTAAGTGCTCACTATTTTTTATATCGCTAGATTGAACAAACGACAAGCCAACCGT
>PFWQ01000077.1 GCA_002791215.1 candidate division SR1 bacterium CG_4_9_14_3_um_filter_40_9 | reverse complement strand
ATGTATGAATTCACGGGTATGATGGCAACAGGAGAATGAGATGATGTACTGACCAAGGAAGAATGAGCACAAGTATTATCAAAAATACAAAATTTATCTGGTGTTACGATTGTCGAAAATCAATTCACACGGAATAATAGTCATCAAGAAAATGTTTTAGACGCATTGGGGACCTATAACCCATGAACCAACAGCATAGACATCAATATCGAAGGAATAGAGAAAAAAGCTAAAAAAGAGAATAAAAATGTTCTTTATGTCTTAGCAGATGTATTTCTGCATGAACTGATCCATACAGCAGATTATGGCGTAGCAGGGGAAACTGAGAAAAAATTTGACAAATACATCGTCGAATACCCACTCGCCTCTTCCCCTGTGGACTTAGACGAGATTTTCACCGAAATTTTCAGCAGCATGTTCCAGATTTATACCTCATCGGACGAATTTAAGAAAACATTTGAAGAAGCAGGAAAAAGATGAATGTTGCCAGAAGTTTTTCTGAAAGAATTGAATGATTCCTATGAATTCTACACTGACAGGCAGGAAATTATCGGATTGGTCATGAAAGCACCTATCGACAAGATGTTTGCAATGTACATTAGATGAGATATAAACGCATTGAAAAGGCTCATCAAGAACGTATATGGTACAGAAAACCAACTGGACCTTATATTCCCCAAAAAAAGGTAGACAATCCCACATAATATATTTTAAGTTGCATTCTCAGGGCCAAAATTTATACTCAAAGCTGAGCAATTTTTTTATTTATCCAATTAACTAAACATCAGATGAGCATACTAAACATCCTTGGCTACATCGTAGCCTTAGGACTATGAGCCGTTGGAGGATTCTACGGGTACAAAAAGACACTAACGGAGAAGGCGATTCAATTCAAAGAAAAAATGGCAAAATCAAAGGACATCGAAGAGGAGATGCTAGCAGACGCAAAAAAGAAAGTAGAAGAAATAATGGGAGAAGCAAAGAAGAAATGAGAAAAAGTTCTTGAACAGGCCGAAGAAAAAGCGCAAAAAATCGAAGAACAAAGGATGGAAAAAATGGAAGTCATCCAAAACAGACTCCTTGCCAGAGAAGAAAAGATGGATGAAAAATTGGAAAAACTCGAAGAGGAAAAGACCAAGCTGAGCAACAAGCAAAAGGAACTTGAAGAACGCATCAAAGAGCAGACAGGGAAAATCGCAGAAGTCGCAGGACTTTCGAAGGAAGAGGCCAAAAAACTCCTCCTCAACAAAGTTGAGACTGAAAATCAGAAGGAAATAACAGATTTCATCGAAAAATTGAAGACCATCAAAAAAGAAGAAGCAGACAAAGAGGCTGCACAGATCATCAGCAAATCATTGCCGAGAGTTGCAGTGGATGCCGTGACAGAATTCACAAGTAAGATCGTCGATCTGCCAAATGAAGACTTCAAAGGAAAACTGATCGGAAGAGAAGGAAGGAATATTTCTTTCTTTGAAAAGACAACCGGAGTCGAACTTATCGTAGATGACACGCCATTGACAGTCAGAATCTCATGTTTTGATAGTGAAAAAAGGCACATAGCAGCGATTACACTTGCAAAACTTGTGAAAGACGGGAGAATCAATCCATTCTACATCGAAAAGACATATAATGAAACAATTGGCGAACTAGAAAATATCGTCTTGGAAAAAGGGAAAGAGGCGTTGACGATGCTTAACATTCCGATGATGAAACCAGAATTGGTAAAGATGATCGGGCAATTCTACCTCAGATTCAGCTATGGTCAGAACCTACGACAACACTGTATCGAAGTAGCAAAAATCTGTGAAGCTATCGCAAGCGAATTGGGACTCGATCCCGTGCTCGCAAAAAAAGCAGGACTACTCCACGATATAGGAAAGATAGTAGCGACTACTGGAGAATCACATGCTAAGATAGGAGGAGAAATACTCAAAAAATTCTGACTCGATCCCGTAATCATCAATGCTGCAGAGTCGCATCACTATGACGTACCGATCAATAATCCGATATCGTGGATAGTAGCAGCAGCTGATGCAATTTCAGCTTCTAGACCCGGCGCAAGATTCAACACCAAAGAACTCTTCATCGAAAAGATGGGAGAACTCGAAAAATTGATTTACACGCTCGATGGTGTAGATAAGGTGCACATCATGCAAGCAGGTAGAGAAATCATGGTCTATGTCGATCCGAAAAAAATCACGGATCTCGAAGTAGAAAAATTATTAAAGGACATATGAGCAAAGATAGAAGCACAACTTGATTACCCTGGAATCATCAGGGTGACAGGGATCAGAGAAACAAAAGTTATTGAATTCCTTAGATAGAGCGACTGTCATTGCGAACACAGTGAAGCAATCCGGAACGTCAAACGCGAATTTTTATACATTAATCTAATGCATGTATCCATACATCACATGGTGAGCCTCCAAAATTTACATGACCGGAGTAGGACTAATTATAGCATTTATTGTATTTCTTGTAGTCGGACGATATCTCACCAGAAAAACCTACCAAAACTTTTGGAAATTCTTCTATCGGTTACCGTTTTTGATTATATCCATGTACGTTTTGGGAGCATTGACGACATCCATATTGGAAAGAGGGTCCTTGCCATCAGGGATTGGATGATTTTTCAGCACACTATCTCCTTATGGATATAAATTCCACTTTGCAGGAGTTGTCGTAGGAGCATTCATTTCAATAGGCATATTTCTCAAGAAAATCGTCAGGATAGAAAATAGGAAGAATCGAGCGGATATATTATTTTTTGCATTCAGCTTATGCATAGTCCCATTGGGGATATTCCTGATGCTAGGAGATAATTTCATCGGCTTTTCTACAGATTCGATAATAGGGATCAAGACACTTCATTTCGAAAGTCAATTAAACAAATTTGATGCTGTGTACCCCATAGGATTATTTCTTTCCATATGATCATTGCTCACTGCTTTATTCATCCTCATCCTCAAACAGATAAAAAAGAAAACAGGATACGGGATGCTAGGATTCGCCATACTGCTATTTGTCATAAATATCATACTCATGTTCCAGCAATACCCGAGATACGGAGTCATTTCCATTGGAAGCGTCATGATTGATATCAAACAATATGTATCATTCCTAGCTATCATGTATTGCCTCTATATCAACCACATACGAAGAGAAAATGAACTTGAACATATCACTTCGCCCACACTCGATCAACCGGGAATGCCAATCACCAAACTCCTAGAATAAATATCCTTGCTAATTTTTAATTGTTAGTTTTTTGGTGTATGAAATTATTTTTTCTCAAAGATAATAGTCTCTACAAGATTTTCAAAACACTTGAGAAAATCCCGAACAACAAGACGATTCACATCTATATAGATCCTGAACATGCTTTTTTTGACAATGAATGGTGGGGGAAACAAATTCAAGAAATCATCAAAGAAAAGAGTTTAAATGCCTATTTTATCACCAAAACCGACAAAGCAAAACAGTTTTTCCAAAAAATAGGTCTTCAGGTGATACACCAGGAAAAGCACAAATTCTTCAAGGTATTGAATCTGATTTATCTGTTTTTTTTCAATATTAAAAGATTTCATCTCCAGGCATACTCAAAAAAAAATTATCTATTTTATGCCATCTTCGGATTTGAAGTGGTATTTTTCCTAGTAATCATATATCTTCTCTACACATTGATTTTGCCAAGTGCAACCCTGACACTCACATCAGCCAACCAGATAGAAAACGTTATTTACAATTTCCGTTATTATCCAGCAGGAGACACGGAATACCCTACCCTCTCCAGATACCTGAGCATCCCTACATCAAGCGGATTCATCGACTATAAATATGATATGTCCTTGAGTGTAGCGAACGTAAAACATCTGCAGAATCCATCACAAGGAAAGATCAGGATCACCAACAAGACAGAAAAAGAATATTCATTCATCAAAGGAACCAGACTCGAAACGACGGACGGAATAGCTTTCAGATCCAACAATCGATTTAAGGTACCTGCTGCACAAGGTGATAACTGGGGAGATACGACCATAGGAGTCACAGCGGCGGAACAAGATGCTAATGGATTCCTTATCGGTGCCAAAGGGAATATCACAAAAGGTACGAAGGTATATATCAAGCTGCTCAAAAGCAGTTATTATTTCAAAGAAGTGTATGGAGAGGCTGTCGATCAATTTTCATGAGGGTCGGTTGAATCTCAGGGTACAATCACAGCCAAAGATATCGCAGTATTGTCAGGCAAGCTTGTTGATTATATCAGTAAACAGAAAAGGAATATCGTAAGTCAGAATTTCAAATTGGAGAATAATCTCCTGCTCAATTTTGATGAACTCATCAAACCAGAAATCAAAAGCATCACCGTCTACAATCAGGCCTGAGAAAAAAATCCGCTCATCAAAGGCTCCATCATCGCTCGCCTCAACTTCATGTATATCAAGAGTGATGATCTGTTGGCAGGCATCAGCAAATATCTCAGCCAAAGGCCCTCAGAAAAAGTAGAATTGGTGAATGTCGACAAGAGTTCCATTGTATTCTTCAACGATATCAAAGAAGATAAATGAGTGTATATCATTCCGACCAAAGTGAGCGTCATCCAATGATATAATTTCGCCAAAGATGTGAATGGCATCCTCGATAGCATGAAATCACGTATCCTGGGAGCAAGCAAAGAAGAGGCCAAAGATATCATCCTCTCATATCCAGAAATTTCTACGGTCTCGCTCAAAGTCAGACCTCCACGGTACAATACTCTACCAAAGCTGAAATCCAGAATAAAGATCAATTATCAGCAAGAAGAATAAAAAAAGTCCCCGATCCGAGACTTTTTTCAAAAGAAAATATTTTATTGGATAGTATCAAACCATAAAGTGAATTGACCTTTGGTGAATTCAGATCTTATCTGAAATTTTTGCAATTCAATCGTAACTTCATTTTTCTTCTTGCCTTCAAGAGCGATATCATCTTTCTTGATGATAAAGTTCAGAGGTTTAACATCAGCGCCACCATTGAGCAATCCATTTGAATAAACCAATGTCCTTGCCAATGACTTTTCATCCTTTCGTCATGTAGCCAAAAACGTTAATTTATCAGCAGTAGTGACATCCAAAAGTCCTATTCATCCAGTTCACCACTGAAATTTCAAGAAATCTCCTTCGATCTTGCCATCTCTATATTTAAGTTCAGTTTTAGAGAGAATCTCCAAAACTTGCAAGTTCATTTTGAGAAGATCAATAGCCTTCTTGGCTTCTTCATAAAGCTCATCGTCTTTTTCAAAGACAAATTGCTCTCAAGCTTTTCTCTGATCTACAATATAGTATCTATACTTACCTCACTCAAAAACCTTAACTACAGGCCTTTTATTCAAAGTAATCTGATTCAGATCTTCATTATTGGAAAAGATGGTATACAAATCATTTTCAAGGATATTCATAGCCTTCAAAGACTCAGAGGGGAATTCATTTACATATTCTTTGAAGAGATCGTATTTATCTACATCTTGAGATAGGGTTCACAATTTCCATTCATTAGTTTCAGTTTTTGATGATGGGATAGCTGCTATCAATTTTCCTTCAGCATCGAAATATTCCAATTGCTGTGTTTCATCCCTATTGTATACATACAGATTTTTAGCATTCAAAGATGATGGAGCATCTTCCAATTCAGGCAATTCCTTCATGGTTTGAAATTTTGTCTCTTTTGATTCATTGATTTGTAATTTAGATTCTGTAGTTTTGACATCATACAATCTTGTTTCATCATCGACTTCTACTGGCAAGACAAATGATTCGACAGATACTCATTTAAGGTCTTTCAAAGAAAGCTTATCAGTCGCATCAAATCAAAATCTCAAAATATCTTCGTTTTTCTTACCCCGTTGGACAGTATAAGTATTGTCTATAAGAGATAGTCAGATATTCTCAGTTTTGGTCCGCTTAGGTCAGATCCTATTAAATCACTCGAAGATCGTATTATCTCCCACACTGGAATTCGAAACGAAGGCCTGTAACTTCTCTCTATGCCACTGGATCTTTTTTATCAGGTCCTCAGTTTTTTCGATCTTGAAAGTATTTTTTTTCAAATCTATGTTTAATTTCAAAGGAACATCGAATATATTGAATTCAGTAGTAGAGACAGTTTGTTCCGTATCGATTTCTCATTTGGCATCAAAATATACTTTTCCCAACTCACGGTATTTGCGATTCTCACTCAAAAATACAGATCTATAATATCCATTCGTAGTTTTCACAATCTCTTTTCATAATTGTATATTGTTCAATGATGTAATCTGTGTATTTTGAAGTTTTGGATCTTTCTCTATTTTGAAATCCTTGGCCAAAGCGAATGCATCAACCTTCTCCAAAATTTTAGCAGTAGTTTTTTGCTCATTATATTGTATTCTGATATCCACATCTTTCGTCTTTTCCTTTACTACATTCACGTCATACACCTTTCCATCCAAAAAGATATCAGCGGCGGATTGCTTTTTACCGGGAGGAATCTGAAATTCAATGTATGAGTTATTCAACGTATTGATAACCTTAAAATATGAAGGGAATGCATAATCTTTTCCTCAAAGACTGACAGTATATGTTATTTTATACATCTTATTTTTCTCATCGACGGTAATGTCCGTGCATTTAATTTTTTCACCATTGATTTTGATATATTCATTGATTCTGAGCTTAGTAGCTTCAAGCTGAGCTTTCATTTTATCTACAGTCAATTCTTCCCCATTATCTCAAGCCTTCTCTTTACCAGCCGGACCAGCATGAATAGTGGGTTTCAAAAGATTCAATTCTCATTTAAATCAAGATAATGCAAGATTAACCTGGGATTCCAGATTATTTACCTCAGCATTTTTTAAGATTTCTTTAGCCATGTGTATAAGTGTAAAAGAATAAATATATAAGTTAAAAGATTTTATATTTCTGGCATTGCTTCTGGAGTAACATTAACTGGATTGTTCTCTGGAATAACATTAACTGGATTGTTCTCTGGAATAACTTCTGGCTTCACTAGGTTCATATAAGGCAGCACAGCATCTTTTATCTTCACCAATGTTTCCAATTTCGCTTTTCTAGTCTCACCATCTACCACATTCATAAATTGATTAAATTGAGCATCTTCTATTCCAAAGTTTTTTAACAAAGTCTGCACTTCCGGTTGCAAATCCAAATCGTTCATAGAAAATTCCAAAGGAGTTTCATTATCAGTAGGTACACGAACCATATCTTTGATAGTATTAATAGCATTAGCCAAATTCTCAATCTTGCCGCTTTTAACAAAAGGTAATATCAATTTTATACTTTCATCATCATCGAGATCAAAATGATCAAGAATTTCACAAGATAA
>PFWQ01000065.1 GCA_002791215.1 candidate division SR1 bacterium CG_4_9_14_3_um_filter_40_9 | reverse complement strand
TTGTACCTGGCGTTGGCGCTCAAGGTGGTGAACTAAAAGCTGTATGTAAATATGGTATAAACCGTTTCTGCGGATTACTTGTAAACTCTTCGCGAGGAATTATCTTTGCTGGCAAAGGCGAAGACTTCGCGCAAAAGGCTGCAGAAGCTGCGTTGACCGTACAGCAGGAAATGGAAGCAATATTAATTGAACACGGACTTCTGGTATCTGCTTGATAAAGCAATCAGAAACTACTATCATAAAAACCGCGCTGAGCATTTGCCAGTTCGCGGTTTTTTTTATATGTTGTTACCCTCCTAAATCCTCCCTTCAAAGGAGGACTTCAATCATTCCACTCCCCTCGAAGGGGAGGGGTTAGGGGTGGAGTAATTAATTATTTTCTTTTCTCGTTCTCATGCACCGACTGTTTTCGAAACCTGCCTGCCGCAGGCAGGTCTGTAATTATTTCACTTCATTCATACTTACAGTTTCTCAAATATCGCCGGTATGAGTCTCGCATCCAAAAAAACTGCGTTTTACTGGTTTTTTTGGCGGTCGACTACAAATCTTGGGTAATGTGTGAAGAGCAAAACTAGGAACAATACAGTTCGGATTCCACCGCTCAAGACGTCCATCTTGAAGGTAGCTCCTCTTGCCTGGATCAACTGGTCAGTCTTCTCAGCTTTGCATTTCGCTTTTTCCTCATCAGTAGGCGATACATAGGTTTCTGTAGGCATCGCTTGTTGTTGTGAGACTGTTGTGGTGGCAATCGAAGTGGCCATTGGCGGAACTGATGATGTTGTTGTCTGTATGGTGATTGGCTTGAGGATAGGATTACTACAGACATCTAATTCGTAGTACCTTTCTGAAAGGATGTATTCTTGATCAGTTAGGATGAATTTTTTGGCAACTGTGAAGATCAATATTCCAAGTGTAATTAATGTCCCGATGACTCCTACGAGCGTGATAAGCAGGAAATACAATTTGAGAGGACTTCGTGTGCGAGATTTAGGCGCAGATTGAACTGTTGTTTGTTTTCTTTTCCCAGCTTTGCTGGACTGAAGTGTTGGCATGGCTCTTAAAATTAAAAAAGATAAAATTTGATGAAATTTAATAAAAGTTGATTAAACTTGGATTAACAATTTTTATCTATTTTTATCGCGAAGTGTTTAACCATTTTTATCTATTTAATTTTATTTATCATGGCTTGTTTTTCAAGTAATAATTACTAATGTCGTAAAAGACGTTGGTATGTCATTGCAACCCCGACTATTCGGGGGAAGCGGTCTAGACCATTGACTGTTGATTGCCCTAAAGGACTAAAGCCACAGCCTGCCCCGAGAAGCCGGGGTCGCCTTCGGCTTCTCGCAATGACGGCAGTATTTACTTTTTTTACGTAATCCATGATCATAAATATCATCGCCGCCATGGCAAAGAACAGAGTCATAGGAAATAATAATGCTCTTCCACGGGATTATCCTGAAGATCTCCAGCATTTCAAAAAGCTGACCAGCGGGCATGCTATCGTCATGGGGCGCAAGACTTATCTCTCTATCGGCAGACCTCTTCCAAATAGAAGAAACATCGTTCTGACTTCGCAGATACTCGAATGAGTGGAATGCTACCCTTCTATAGATGAGATGATAAAAACACTGGAAGTTTACCCAGCTGAGTGAAACGATTGCGGGGCTGAAGACGTAGATGAACTCCGAGTCATCGGATGAGCGAATGTCTACGCACAATTCATCGATCTCGCCGACTACATCTACCTGACAGAAATCAAAAAAGAATATGAAGGCGATGCGTATTTTCCAGCATTTGAAGAGCAATATGAAGAAGTGGAAAGAGAAGTGGGGGAGAAAATGGATTTCGTGAAATACAAAAGAAGTCGTTAGTCTTTAGCCGATAGTCTTTAGTAACCTTCGAACTTTATGAACTTTTAACTTTATAACTTATGAGGCCATGACTCATATCGATACCCAATACCTCAATCTCGTGCAAGAGATTCTTAAAGCGCCCAAAAAAGATAACAGGACATGAATCGGCACTCATGCTATCGCCTGCCGGTCTATCAGACATGATATGGCCGATGGCTTCCCTTTGCTCACGACAAAGAAAGTTCCGATGAGAGTTTTGGCAGTAGAGCTTGAAGGATTCATCAAATGAATCAATAGCAAAAAACGATTCCAAGACCGCAATTGTCACATACGAGATGAATGGTGTAATCCCAAGAAAGTCGCCTATGGGCATGATGAAGAGACCAAGAAAAAGATGATGGAGGAAGATGATCTCGGAAGAATCTACGGCGTCCAACGAAGAGACCGAATGTGAAACCCTGCTGAAGACAGGGCAGGTATTGATCAGCTTAAAATACTTGTAGAAACTCTCAAAACCAATCCTTTTGACAGACGTATGATCGTCAATGCACGGAATCCTAGCGAACTCGATCAGATGGCCTTACCGCCATGTCATTATAGTCGACAAGTTATCGTGACGCTGAACAAAGAAGGACAAAAAGTTTTGAATCTGACATGGAATCAAAGGTCTGTCGATACTATGCTCGGCCTCCCTTTTAATATAGCAAGCTATGCCCTACTTTTAATGTTACTCGCCAAAGAAGCAGATATGATACCATGAATCTTGATGGGGTCATTGGGTGATGTCCATGTTTATGAAAACCATGTGGATGGCGCCAAGGAACAAATTTCTAGAGAGGCAAAGGCACTTCCAAAGCTTGAAATCACCAATCGGAAAAGCATATGGGATCGGCAATACACCGATCTGGAACTTACAGGATACGACCCTCATCCAGGAATAAAATTTGAGATAGCAGTGTAAATTTTAAATATCATGGATAAACAACTTTTCAAAGACAAATACCGCACTTCATCTATCAGGCTTCCAAAATGGGATTATTCCCAAGCGTGAGGATATTTTGTGACGATTTGTGTAAAGGATATGTATATGAAAGAAAAGAAACATGTCTTGGGGAATGTTGTTGATGACCGTGTTGTTTTGAATGATGTCGGGAAGGTGGTGGAAGATTTTTGGTTATGAATCCCGGATCATTTTGAACATGTGGAATTGGATGTGTTTGTGGTTATGCCGAATCATGTACATGGAATATTATTAATTAACGAACCCCAACCGATGTACAAAAACGACGCGTTGATTCGTAGAGACAATTCATGAATTGTCTCTACAAATCAAACCGGCGACACAAATCAAACCGGCGACACAAATCAAACCGGCAATCATCAAATCGATATCCACAAACAACAATACACACGCAGGAAAATGTTATTACCAAAAATCATCGGAAAATTCAAAATGCAAACCGCCAAACAGATAAACATTATGAACGGCACCCAATGAATATCTTTTCGACAATCCAATTTTTACGAACACGTCATCCGTAATGATAAAGATCTTGAAAGAATCCAAACCTACATCATAAACAATCCCCTCAAATGGCAATTTGACGAATACAATGAATAATTTACCCCTCCTCTCCCTTCACATGAAACTCTCCAAATACTTCTTCACGGGCATCACGAGGAACATCATCATCCTTGGACTCGTCAGCATGCTCACGGATTTGAGCAGCCAGATTATTTTCCCTTTGATCCCTTTGTTTCTTACGTCATTGGGTGCCGGCGCTTCTATCGTCGGGATCGTTGAGGGCGCGGCAGAGACCACTGCATCATTTCTCAAAGTACTTTCAGGATATTTTTCGGATAGATTCAAAAAAAGGAAACTCTTCATCTTTATAGGATATGCGATATCCACAATAACTAAACCGCTTTTTGCGCTTACAAAAACACGGCCGTTGGTGCTACTATTTAGAGTCATAGAAAGAATCGGAAAAGGAGTGAGAGATGCTCCGAGAGATGCGCTGATTGCTGAATCGACGGAAACGAAATATCTAGGTAAGTCCTTTGGTCTGCAAAGATCCATGGATGGCTTAGGGTCGGTTTTGGGTGCTATCATAGCACTGATTATCTTCCCGATTTTGTGATATCAAAAGACATTTTTGTTTGCCGCACTACCAGGAATACTGGCCGTACTTGCAATATTGTTTGTGAAAGAAGGAAGAAAATACAAAGTCGAAGGTCCAAAGTCCATAAAGTCTATAAAGTCAGATGAAAAGACCTTATGACATTCGACTTTAAGACCTTCGACTTGATGACCTTATAAACTGGGGTTGATCGAATGATTGAAACTCTTGCCAAGACATCTGATACTCTTCATTATTACGGCTACGGTGTTCACGCTAGGAAATTTCGGCTATGCATTTTTGCTGCTCAAAACCAAGGCTATAGGACTTACGGACTACAATGCTATCTTCTTTTACGTGCTATTCTACGGCGTCTATACCTTATGCAGCATCCCTGCCGGGATGCTTGCGGATAGATTCGGTAAGAAAACAATATTGCAGATAGGCTATGGATTGTTCATCCCGCTTTCTCTGGGATTGATCTTTGTCAGCAGTCAGCTTGGTATTCTTCTGTTCTTCGTCTTGTATGGTATTTTCTTTGCTTTGATCGATGGGACACAGAGAGCTGTCGTCGCTGAATTATCGCCTGCAGAATATAAGGCGACCGCCTTGGGAGTCTTTCACACGGCTGTAGGGATTGTCGCGTTGCCGGCAGGTTTTCTGATGTGATTCCTCCGGGATAAGCGAGGTCCAAGTTCGACATTCTTGTATGCGAGCATCATCGGAATCATAGCATTTGTCATGCTGATAGCTGTCAGAAGAGAAAAAGCTACCGGTTAAGGGTAGCTTTTTCATATTCTATTATTTTTGCTAAATAGCCGTCACCATCTTTTTTTACGGTTATGCGCATAATAAATCTATTATTAGGCATTTAAAACATGGCTTTTTCTATCCTCTTACCTGTTTTATAATTTTCATTATTTCTTTATCAAAACATAGAGGAACTGTATTATATTTTATAGAATCATATACCACCGAAATATCAGCTATAGAAACCTTTTTCCTAAGTGATTTAAATAAGTTTACATAATCAGACATGTTGCTGTTTACAAAGTTTATTCTAATCTTATTCAAAAAGCTTTCCAAAACATCCAAAGAATCTGTTCACTTCTTATACGTCAAGACAGTTATCGTCTCAGAATATATCAAATCATTGATAAAGAATCTTGATTCATCAACTGTTAAATCTTTCATGATTTCTACTGATTGAGCGTGATTGATATCATTAATATCTACCAATGATATCAGAAAAGACGTATCAAAAATATAGGAAGTCATATTATTTTTTTCCATATAAAATTTTATCATGATTTGTACTAGCCTTGTTTTTATTAGTTCCTATCTTATCTAATCATAATTCCCTTAATATACTTCAAACACTTACTTTTTTTGGTTCTTTTTTAGATACGAAAAATCCTGTCCTTATCATATATTCGACAGCTTTATCTGTATACAAGGCTTGTGTTGTAGTAATTGTAGTCATCTTTTTCTTATTACTCATATAAAACCATGAGTATTGTACTCATTCACACCCGAATTTCAACCCCTGTTTTATCACAATTCGCCTTTTTGTCGAATGATTCTCATTCTCCGCTTACCCCCTGTCGAAGTTGACAACTAACATCATTTTCACAAGTTTTCAACAGTGATTTTCCTCGACTTCTAGACATGCCGTGAGAAGCCAGTTTTAGACATGTCTACATCACTTTCCCTTGATTTCACCTAGCATTTCGTCATATAATCTCGTGCAAATAAAAATATTGATTTATCTTAATGAACTACATTTTGGATTGTATCCGAAAATCTAAGCCCGCCTTCTGGACGGGTAAACCTGCCCCGTTAAACCGTGGGTCAGAATTCAGTATTTATGGTGCTACGCTTGGTAAGATCGTTATGTAAGACGTGCTATGTTTTGCATATTTTTTTATTTTTTTGAAAAATGTCAACCCCCTTCTTCATCAAAAGTCCTCAAATATTTGCCTTTTTGTTGTTTAGTATGTAAAATAGTTCAGTTTGTCCTGCTTGTCATTGTATTTCTTTGAACGGCTGGGTTATTTGTCTCCCTTTCGTAAAGGGAGAGGTCCGCAGGACAGAGGGATTTAAATCCTCCACCACTGTGTGGTCCCCCTATTTTTTGACAACCATAAAAAGAACACTCCCGGGCTCTTTTTTATCTTCACATCATAATCAAAATCAAAGGCATATGCTTTTCTGCTGTTCAGCATGTAAGTGGGATTTTTTTAAAAGAATTTAATCTGATTTTATTTCAACAATCATATATTTCATTTATATTTTTCTATTTGCTTTTCCCGATCTCCTGGATATCACGGAACTTTTTTTAAATGGAAATTCCTTATAGTTGTATCTTTTCTTTTTGTCTCCTTTCTAACACTTTCTCATTCTATCCGATGTTTATAAGATTTTTTAGTTATTTTAGCTACGACAGAAGCAGGTACTATCCAGAAATCAGGTTCTCCCTTAAACTCTTTCAATCTTACAAAAGCATAATAACTATCCGTATCTGACTTATTTTCATCTTTTTTTCATAACCAGAATATATTTGGTGAATATTTTATATCATATCTCGTTTTAACTGATATTTTTACTGTTCTTCACTTTGGACTTACTGCGAGTATATCGTAACGTTCTGCTCTACCCAAAGTAATTGTCGCAATAAAATTTTCTGCAGATAATCTTGCAGCCATATAATATTCTCATGCATTTCAGACGTTATTTTTATTTGTTCTTTTTGTTTCCATTTTTTTACAAAAGATAAAAATTACTTTATATTATTAATCATATTATTAAACACAGGCATCACTATTCAACTAACATTTTCTGCCTTATTATTTGCTCGTATAGATCAAATTTTTATTATAGATTGAGTAAAAAATGGGGTAATTTTAAACCAAATTTTAGGCAAAAATACTCATAATATAATAATCACTACCATAATAATTATTTTTCGTTTCATCTTATATGTTCTTATTAATAAACTCCATCGCTTTCTTTTCATCTTCTTCAATAAATATTTCTACTGCTCTTTTAGCAACTTCAAGCAATTTCTTAGACCTATTTCTTGCTTTGTGAGATTGAGTAACTAACTCAGCGATCTTTTGTTGAATTGGCTCGGCTACAATTGGTATTTTTATTTGCATCAAATCACTAGGTTTTAGATGTTCGATGATAGCTCAACCAGAAAATCTTTCTATTTGTAATTTACATACAATAGAACTTAGTACTAAAGCCAAATATTCTTGCTCTATTTTTATCTTCGGTTGTAATCTCAAAAAAGCTCAAGACAAGATAGAATCCACGTCTTCAGTTATTGTACAACTTATGCCAATTGTTCCATCTTTTGTTATCAAAACCTCGCCTTTTTTTGGTGAATATGCTCATTTGTAGGATTCTGCTAGTTCTGGCGATATTCTTTTTTCTATTCTATCTATTCCGTTGATAGAGATATCGCTCACACGGACAA
Source organism: candidate division SR1 bacterium CG_4_9_14_3_um_filter_40_9 (assembly GCA_002791215.1). GTDB lineage: Bacteria > Patescibacteriota > Gracilibacteria > Absconditabacterales > Absconditicoccaceae > UM-FILTER-40-9. Next base: position 55 of record PFWQ01000065.1, on the reverse strand, counting down.
AGGGTACTCAATTTTTATCGTCTGTATATGCCTCACTTCATGGTTCTACTCATTT
>PFWQ01000072.1 GCA_002791215.1 candidate division SR1 bacterium CG_4_9_14_3_um_filter_40_9 | reverse complement strand
TATTTGCCTAATGTGATCATCCATCATGATGCCTTATGCGGTCATTTTAATCTTCATGCGCCAGAGAGCGAATTTCACTAGAACGTCGGCGTATTTTTTGAGTAGGGCAGGACTTGGTTGATACATATGTTTTTTTAAATGATAAAAATCATAATATGATTTATAAGGAAAGAAAAACCATTTTAAAGTGAAAGAAAAAACTATCACGCAGTATTGCGGGATAGTTTAGGACGATGGTGGGGGTTAAACACGAGACACTAATTCATCTTCAGAGAAATTTATTATTTCTCAGGTTTTTTGTCATCATTTTTCATAATTTTCCTTTTTAAGAAAAATCCAGTCTGAAAATGCCTGATGAGTTACCAAAAAAATAAATTCATGATTTTGGATGTTTTTTAATGTGTCATAGAGTGTATTTTTACTCCTTTCTGTAATCTCATCATAACTTTCTATTTTTTGCATATCATCATATATTCATAATTGTTTTAAGTATCCAGGATTCACTTTTCTGAAACCATTATTTAAAAAATAATGAGAGATATCAAGATCTTGCGGATTAGTTATCTCTTTGTCCACAGTAACTTGTTTCCCATTAACGACACATGTTCAGCCATTGGCAAATGCCTCAAGTATAGATCGTTGAAAATTTTTTACTTCTTCCAATTGATCTATCACTGATATAGATTTTACCTTTAATCATGACTTTTGAAGTTCTTCCAAAAGAATTTTAGTGGTTTGAATCGTTCTTCCCAAAGGAGAAGTTCATATAACTATTTCTTTGTCTTTCAATGTTTCAAAATGTTCTTTGATGTAGGTGTGTATATTCGACACCAATTCATGTATATTTTCTTCTTGGAGATCGTTAAAATTATGAGAAAATTTTTTGAAATTTTCCATCTCGTGGTCATCGAATTTAGTCTTCTCGGTTTCTACTTTTTGAACCTTATAATTGGCATCACCATGTCTCAAAATAGCAATATTATACATATGCCATGTGATAATGTTATAAATCTCCGATGAGTTTATGGAGTTGTACCTCGTAATTAGATATTACCTTTTTGTTGGATGGCTCTTTAGATGATTCTTCGGCCATTCTCGCAAGCAGATTGCCAATAAGAATATCATTAGGAAAATCTGCAGTAGTTACATCATCTTGCTTATCCAAAATTGTCCTACTATATAGGGTAGTTTCAAAGAGTTGTCTTATTTTGGGTGGCATAGAAAAATTTTTATAGGCCTTTTCTAATTGTATTTTCATCCATTCCTCATAGTCCTTTTTGTCTTGCCCCTCTATGGTATTAAAATAAGGGTTGAACGCATAATAATAAAATATCGCAAGCTTAATAATCACATATTTATGCCAGCCTTCTACTTTACTCCAGAGATAGTCATGAAGCGGAGAACCTTCTTGAAGATAAATATCAAAAGATTTAAGTATATTTTGGGCTTTTTGTATGGTTTCTGGTGCTTTTCATAAAATAATTCTAAAATCTGTCATCACATGACGATCTTCTTGAAAATCACGTAATCATATATTCGCAGAATTTGACATATAAATATTGGTTTTTTCTTTGTCATCCCAATCTCGTCATAATACCCATGAAAGAGATTCGGATCTATCATAGTATTTTATGTATTTGGTAATATGTTCATTGAGAAAATCTTCAGATACTTCATTTTGTCGCTGTGTTTGAAGTGCTTCTGTGTAAAGATTGTTATTAGTACCAAAAATTTTTTTGATATAGGCAATATATTCTTGCAAGAGTTTCTTTTTACTTTCGGGTAGGTCGTCTTTGATGATGTTCATGGCTTCCATGGTAGAATAGTAAATATAAAACATTTTATTTATCCCTTATCTACTTGCAAATATTAATACACTATCTCTGATCAGGTGTTTTTTACTCAAAATTGTTCTGTATTGAGCTTGATATCTCACACTTCTGCATTACGCACCATACCAAAAATGGTATTCAGCTGTGTTAAATAATCCTTATTCACTTTCGCAGTGCGTAATTCTTTTTCGGTCAATTGTTCACCCTTTTGTTTATTTTTGTATATTCACAATAATTCCTGAACTTGTCATCAGCTCATGTATTTGATATTAAATGTTCCAAGAGTCATATGCGGTTGATATTTGTCTGGACGTGCAAATCACATGACATCATCAAATGTCGTTTGATTAAATTTATCTCCTAATTTTTCCTGAAATAGTTTTTGCAGTCCATCATAGGCTTTTTTATTTAGCGCTGATAATGTGGCGTCAGATTTACTAAATTTGAGAACAACAGTGCTACCAAAAATATCCATACCTGTAGGCTGTAAGTTTTGTATCTCAGAAGTGGTTTTACCTAGAGCATCAGTAATGTCTTTACCCGAAAGTTCTATACCAAAAGTATTTTTGAGCTTATGGATCTTTCATAAAAATACTGAAGTGATATGAAGATCCTTCCCTGATATCATTTTTAGGAGAGTGTTGTCTTTCAACTCCGTATATACTTTGCTAGACTCAAGAAAGTCTTGGCTTGTTTTGTCGATATTATGTGTAAAATATGCATTTTTATTGTTATCTACCGTGCTTTCTGTGATTTTGAACTTACTAATCTCTTTACCAGTTTTATCTTTGATTATTCCAATAGTATTGTCTGCATTCATTTCCAGTGCTAATCATCTCCCCTTTATATGTGCTTCAAACGCCTCTTTATATTTTTGATTTAATGTGGTAGGATCTTTTTCGCTGACTGCAACATTATCTCTAGGATTAAGATTTAACTCATAGGTATTATTGTTTTTGTTAAACGTAATGTCCACAGGATAACTTACATGTTTATTTTCTTTTGTTATGTAGGCATCTGTCATAAGCAATAATGGATCTCAGTCGCCCTCATAAATATCTTTTACTATCGGCCTATACTGAAGATTATTTGGGTCTAGCATAGGATCAATATATTTCTTTTTGACTTCAGCATAAATCCTTTTTTTGATTTCTGGCTGCATACGGTCAAATGTTTTTTTATTATCCTTCCCACTTTTTTGAGTTTCCTCAAAAAGTTTTGTTAATGTATTCAACTCATCCTGAGTAATTAATCATTTTTCTATCAATCAGTTCTCTTTAATATAATTTGTCAAATTTTCTGCTGATTTGCATCCCTTAATAGAAGGATCATTAATTTCCCCTTTAAGGTTTCATGCTTGGACAAAAAATTGTTCCAATTTACCCAGCTTGGTGTACAATCAAGATTCTGATCAGCTTAACATGTTTCCTACGATTTTGCCTCATTCTACATCGCAGACCATATTGAATATATTGTGAAGTTTTTTTGCTGATTTGAGATAATTTTCCTCTGCATAATACAATTTTACCCGCCTTTGATATCATTGCATATATCAGGCAAATGTATCCACATTCATCATCCTTTGGGATGCATCAAATTCACCTGCATTATCAAAGTATACATTTCTATTCGCTGCAGTATTATTGTTCATGTTGCTATATACCTTACCATCTTTTGTGGTTATCTGGAGATTCATAACATCAGTTAATTCAAAATTATCTCCGCTAATTTTGTTATCGTGATAATTTCGGTCTATTTTGAGCATACCATCATTCAAAAGACTGCTTTTTACGCCATCCTTTAATGTGATATATTTTCATCATTCATCTGATCTGACCTCTCATCTAAAATTTTCAAAATTAATATATTTTTTCCCGGTTGCTATCTCTGTCATAGACCATTTGATACCCGTATATGGTCATCATTCTGGACCAAAGACTCACGCTTTAAATTCTCATTCTGTGTACGTAATGTTATTTTTAAGATTTTCATGAATTCTTAATAAATTTTTTTGAAGAATTTTAGCAACATTGTCACAGGCTACATCTACATTTTCTGCATTTTTTACTTGAATGATAGAAGATAGATCTAGGTCGTAAGCATTAGAATTTATTCTATTTTTTGGTGTAGTGCCCGCCATCTGTTTGGAATAAGAAATATCCATTCCATCGGGGAGAGTTATGCCCTCAAGTATTTTTAGGTTACTAGTCTTATCATACTGAAATGATATTTCTTTCACTATTTCTGCATATTGTTGTATAAGCTGTGGAGTAGAATCTTTGATGACAAGAATATGTCATTGTATTTCTTTACCGTCAGGTGTTCTGATAGAATAAATTCAAGTTTCTCTGCTACTTCCGTCTTCCAATGGTGTTATAGCATTGTTTTCTGATTTAACCTTATAATACATCATTTCAAAATAATCTTCAACTACACTTTTAAGAACATCTGTCTTCATATATTCTTTGGTTGTTTTGTATGCCGTTTCAAATTCCTTGTCAGACATTATTTTGGCATCTTTGAGAATATCTTGTACATTTTTTACCAACAGATCAAACTGTTCAGGTGTATAATTCTTAAGAACATTTGGATTGTTAAGCTTTTTTATCAGTATTAAATCATCACTCAGGCACGTGATAGGTTCTTTCACTAATAATAATTGTTCTGCGTAGGCTTTTGCTTCAGCCAATTTACCTGGTTCCTTAAAATAATCTTTTCCATCTGTTTTATTCCATTTTTCTACGATTTTTCTAGCGAGATTGTTGATGCCATCTCATCTCGTATACAATTCAGTATATGATTTGATTTGCTCTTTGGTAATTGCTATCTCTCTATTGGTTTTTGTCTCGTCTATAATATTTATCTGTTCTTTGGCTTTTCATTCTATCAAAGAAGTTTTGCCTTTATTTCACGTATAAATATCAGCCTCTTTAAATCATAGGGTAAGATGAAAATTTTTAGGCTCCAATCCTAAAGTTTTTCTATATTCATTTAATTTTGGACATTCCACTACCACAAAAAAAGTTTCATTAGTGCCTTCGGCTAATTTCCCTATTCACTTGAATACCAAATCTTTAGCTTCAATGGCAGGCATTGCAGCGCCTGTGATTTTGTCAAGTTCTGGAGGTGTTATTAGGGTAACATGGAATTCGTTATCTCTCTTGAGCTGATTCTGTCTATAGGTAGAGAATACCCCTTCTCATAGCATGGACTCTAATTTTTTAAGCTGACTACTAATCATATCTTCATCAATAGTTATTCCTACATACTTTAATCAGTTCTTATCTTGGAGATTTTCTGCTTTCAATTTTGGTTTCTCAATCACCAAATCTGTAAACGCCGCTTCGACCTCGGCATCAGAAAATAATTTCTGACTTTCTTGATAGTTTGGATTTTTCACGAGTTCTCACTTTTCATTCTTCACGAGCTCTCCGTTGAGGATTCTTTTTCCTTTGTTTGCTAATTCAGGATTTTGTTGAAAAACAAAATCTACTCATTTCATCATCTCCACATCCTTACTATCGAACACCCCATCCTTATTCACATCAAGCACTTCATTTTTCGCCTGTCCACAGATTCCATTCTCTATCAAAATTCTGATCTGATTACTCGTAAATCCTGCTTTATTCAAAATTTCTACTCTAGCTTTGATCTGCGAGAAGTTGAGGTTGAAGATAGTTCCATCTTGGTTGTGGGTTTGGAGGATAGCTGTCTTTAAAGCATTGCTGCTAATCGAGCCGAGAAGTTCCTCAGCTTTTACTATTCTAGATTCAGGAGAAAGTTGAGCGTTTTCTTTGACAAAATTAACTTGATTTTGCCTGAACCACTTAAAAGATTTTATTATAGGATTTCCTTGAATATATGGTCTTACATCCACATATCATCCACTTTGTCATTTATTGATAAAATAAGGAACTTGACTTGCATATTCTATAGGTTTTGCAGTAAATACTCATCCATGGATTTGATTATTTAAAATACCGTAGGAAGTAAGTTGCGAATCTGAATGGATAATGTTTTCCACCCAACATAATCATGGGTCATTAGCAACATGCGCGATTTGTATTTTGATATGCTTTCCATTTAACGTTCATGTCATAAAACTCGTTTTGACCAATCCAAAACTATTATGAATCATATCTGGTCAACTATATATACCTGTATTTAATTGCATATTTTCAGGCAAACTAACCTTAGCCCAGAAAGCATTCAATCCATAGAAAGAAGAAAATCTATTTTCACCATCATTATTTTTCCGTAAATATTCTCCCGTCTTAATCAAATCTCTATTTGCTTGACCAACTTCATTCATAAACATAGAATGTAGTTTGTTCTCATTATTAGCATATCCATCTATATTTCAATATACTTCAGTAAATATATCATCTAAATCTAAAGAAGATATATCAGCATTCTTCGATAATGAATTCAGATAAGAATTTATTCTATTATCCGCTACAGATCATTTTTCATACGATACTCATGAGAATTCTCATTTTGAGAATCTATATTTCCAAGTTTGCTTTTTGGGATCTCGCTTTTTTTCAACCCCAGGACAAGAATGCCGATTTCCTCACGATTGAGAAAAATAAAAGAATCTCGTTTCCATTTTTCATCATACATTTACATAAGCAAATGCCATATTTCTATCTCAGTTTCTGAATATCGGACTGAAATAAAAATCTTTCCCCTCTATTTTAAGAACATGTTTGGGAGCAAGTTGGGGATATTTTGAAAGAATATTTTGTGTTTCTTGTGTGCGAGGAAGATTTTGAAAATTTGATATTGTATTTGGCACTCCTGAGATTTTATTATCAACATTATTCACTACTTCAATTCCCGATACATTGTATTTATCTAAAGCTTCTCTACCAAGGAGCTTATAATATTGTTGTCATCATTGATTCCATGCAACTCTATATTTTCAAGATTCACTATCATAATAAGATATAATTGCCTCGCTTGTAGATCAATCACTTCTTGGAATCAGTACTTTTTGTCCAATTTTGTAAATATTCTGATTTTCATTTGCATTTGCATATAGTATATTATTGTCATACTTTATAATTGTACTATTTGAGCTATAGAGATCATTTATTGTAAGTTTATTATCATTAAGACTAATTTGCGCATGATTTCTAGAAGTGGTTGCTGTATAATCAAATCTATCTCATAAATGAGATCTTCATAAAGTAACAACCTCTCACTCTCTCAATCATTTATATCATCTAGTGCCATTTGATTGTTCAAATAACTTATGATCTACAATAACATAAGGAGTATTAAATTTTGTTTTTCGATAAGGGAATTTCTGTACATTAATCACATCCACAGCATATCATCAGAGACTTATTGTACATATATCTATACTTGACAATGTTTTTGATTTTCCAAATAATTGCATTATTCATTCCTGTATCTCTCTTACAAATGCCGATTCTTGTCAGCAGATACCATTCTCCAAAAGAATCCTTCTTTGTTTTGGAGTAAATCAAGCTTCATTTAATATTCTTGCTTTTTGTAATATTTCTGTCTGAGTATAATTATATACGCCAGCTCATTCACGATTGGATCATATATTGTGTGCGTCAAGAATTTTTTGTCATAACACTGTAGGACTACCATCTGGATTGATGAGCTTCCAGGTAAATTTTTTTCCGAGTAATTTCTCTGCCTCTTTTAGTCTTGGTCATTCTTGGAGAGTGGCGTTTTTTTGAACGGCCTCAGGATTGGGTTGAGATATTCTCTCTTTTTCTACCTCTTCCGCCAAGGTCTTCTCCGGTACGATATTCATCTTCTCATTAAACTTCGCCGCCTTCGATTCTACAGTCTTTGCATCGACCGTAATCTTCGCTTCGCACACAATC
>PFWQ01000089.1:3908-8963 GCA_002791215.1 candidate division SR1 bacterium CG_4_9_14_3_um_filter_40_9 | reverse complement strand
CCTCAAAGAAGCGTTAGCTGTGTATACCGAAAGCGGAGGAGAAGGAAAACCGACTTTTGATCAGGCTGATGCTATTGCTCAGATGAAAGAAAAATATGAAATTGTAGAATGAATTTTCGCAAAATTTGATTATAAACCATATTTCACTGCTGATACAAGAGGTAAGATGTGAATTATTCTTTCTGCTCAGGATTATATTCTATGATTGGACAATGGAGCCAAAAGATTTGTTGACCAAGTAAATTTACTTTCTCAATCATTTGCTCTTTCCGTACCAAGCTTACCTGCGATGGAAATCAAAGAAGAGGTTGCATTTTTTCAAGCTATCAAAGCGCGTTTGAGTAAATTTACCAGCTCTACCACCGACGAGAAAAATAAGTTAATCGAAACAACCATCAAACAGATGATTGATAACGCGGTACAAGTCGAGGGCGTTATGGATATTTTTGCGGTTGCATGATTGGAGAAGCCCAACATTTCTATTCTTTCTGATGAATTCTTGGCAGAGGTCAGAGATATGGAGCATAAAAATGTTGCATTGGAGCTTTTGAAAAAAATCTTGAGAGATGAAATAAGTAAAAGAGGAAAGAAAAATATTGTTCAAAGTAAAAAACTTTCAGAAATGCTCCAGCAAGTGATTAATAAATATCATAATAATCTTATTACAACCGCTCAAATTATCGAAGAGTTAATCAATATCGCAAAGGAGATAAACGCGGCGGATGCCAAAAACAAAGAAACCTGACTTACTGATGATGAAATAGCTTTTTATGATGCTTTGGCTTCAAATCAGAGTGCGCAAGATGTTTTGGGAGATAAACAATTAAGAACTATTGCAAAAGTCCTGGTGCAAAAAGTTAAAGCAAATACCGCTATCGACCGACAAATTAAAGAATCAGCGCAAGCGAAACTCCGCGTGATTGTAAAAAGAATTTTAAATGAATTCGGATATCCACCTGATCAAGCCAAAATTACGACAGAACTGATTTTGCTGCAGACCAAGGTGCTTGCAGAAGAACGAAGCGAAGAGAAATAATTTTAATATTTTTTATTTTTCTATGATAAAAAATTTACCTTATTATCAATTGGAACTTCCAGAAATTTTTGAGACACTCAATACGTCCAAAGAAGGGATTTCTGATGAAGAGGTGCAATCAAGAAGACAGGTGTACGGTCAAAATGTCCTTACTGAGCTTCATCGTGAGTCGATGTTGCAAAAGTTTTTCAAACAGTTTAAAGATGCTTTGATTATCTTGTTAATTGTGAGTACGGGCATAGCAATTTATCTCCAAGATTATAGAGGAGCGACGATTTTGAGTATTATCATCATAGCCAATTCTATCATCTGATATATACAAGAAGCGAAAGCGGAAAAAATCATGCAGTCGCTCAAAAAAATACTTAATCCTGTTGCAAAAGTAAAAAGAGATGGAAAGCTGATCGAAGTGCAAGCTGCTGAGCTTGTCCCTGGTGATGTGGTGTTTGTCGACGAGGGAGATAGTATCCCTGCGGATCTGAGAATTATCGAAGAAATGAATCTCCAGACCAATGACTTTTCACTTACAGGAGAATCAAGTCCCCTCAATAAATATGTGCATGCCATCAAATGAGAAGCTGATGTCGGTCAAAGAAATAATCTTATGTATATGTGAACAACGGTGGCAACATGAAGTGGATATGGTGTTGTTTTTGCCACGTGAATGAATACGGAACTAGGAAGGATTGCTACCTTGTCACATGAGGCCTCTCCTGAAACAACTCCGCTTCAAAGGGAACTTAAAAATGTCGCCCAAAAGTTAACTCTAGGAACAGTCGTTTTGTGAGTTGTGCTTATTGCTATCGCTTTGTTGGCGCACTTTACCTTACATGAAGCATTTGTCTTTGCGATAGGTATCGCGGCGTCTATGGTGCCGCAGGGATTACCTGCACAGGTAAGTCTGTCTCTGACTTTGGCATCCGGAAGATTAGCGAAAAAGAACGCTTTGGTGAAGCAATTGGCATCTGTTGAAACGCTCGGATGCGTCAACGTTATCTGTACCGATAAGACGTGAACTTTGACCAAAAATGAGATGACGGTCAGAAATATTTTTCTTGGAGGGAAAGTGTATGAGATAACTGGATCTGGCTATGATGCACAGGGAAGCAGGTCGCGAGGTGAGGGACGTGAAAATGAAATTTTTTTACAGAGTTGGAAACATTTTTTTCTCGGGTGTTTTCTCAACGCTCATGCAAAAGTGAATCCGCCTGATGCTGAACATTTTCTACGGTATGCGATTGGTGATCCAACAGAAGCGGCGTTAATTGTTCTTGCAAAGAAAGCATGATATGATACAGAGCATGTGAGTGGACAATATCATGAAATTTATGAGTTTGGATTTGATTCGGTGAGGAAAATGATGTCGAGTATCCGTACGGTGGAAGGTGAAACTTTCGCTTACGTCAAATGATCGCCGATTGAGGTACTTGCAAAATGTTCCTTATATTATGACGGGAAGACAATCAGGAGAATGGTAAAGAGAGATAAAGACAAAATCCTGGAAACTGTCGATGGGTTGGCTGAGCATGCGATGAGAAATCTTGCCATCGCGTATAAGCCCATGAGGACTGCGGAGGTGAATTATACTATGGAAAGTGTGGAAAGTGAGTTGGTGTTTCTGTGAATCGCCAGCATCATGGATCCGCCAAGAGAGGAAGTCCCTGCGGCTATGGTCGCTGCTTATCAAGCGCATATTAAGGTAGTCATGATTACCGGTGATTCAGCTTTGACTGCTATAGCTATCGCCAAAAAGATATGATTGGAAAGAATTCAGGAAGAGCCATTTGTGGTGATGTGAGACGAGATAAGAAAAAAAAGTGATATACAGCTTTTGGACGATTTGGGACATAAACGAGTGATTTTCTGCAGAGCATCTCCAGAAGATAAACTCAGAATCGTTTCCTTGCTCAAAGCCAATGCAAATATCGTAGCGGTAACCTGAGATGGAATCAATGATGCGCCTGCCCTTAAAATGGCTAATATCTGAGTAGCTATGTGAAAGATATGAACTGATGTTGCCAAGGAGGCATCTGAAATCGTATTGCTTGATGATAGCTTCTGAACTTTGGTCAATGCAATCAGAGAATGAAGGATCATCTTCCAGAATCTTAAAAAGACAATCTTATCCTGTATTACTTCAAATGGATGAGAACTATTTGCAGTCTTGCCGAGTTTGGTAGCCAAAGCTTTTTGGAATATCCCTATTTCTATCACTGTGGTTCAGATTCTGATGATTGATTTGATGGCGGAGATGACGCCGTTGACTGTGCTTGCGCTTGACCCTGCGTCCCCATGATTGATGAAAGAAAAGCCAAGAGATGTAAAAGAACATGTGTTGAGTAAATCGGCGATTGTTGATTTGATATGGGCTGGTGCGCTGATGTGACTTATAGCATTTACCAATTATATTCTCTATTTTGTGTTTCATAGAATTCCATACGGTAGTATAGATGTGTCGTGAGTGGGATATATGACTGCCAATGCCGTGACCTATACCAGCATCGTACTGTGTCAGTATACGAACATCTTGTCGCGTAGAACATTCAATTCAGATTCTATATACACTTCGTATCTCTGGTCAAATAAAAAATTATTACTTGCATTCTTGTGATGATTTGTTGGAATCTTGGTGATTATGTATGTGCCGTGAATCAAGGATTTTTTCTGATTTGGTAGTATGAGATTAGTTGATTGGTTGTTCCCTATCGCAGGTGCGGCTTTGTATTTGTCGGTGAGGGAAATCAAAAAAGCTCGCAAAAGAGCGAGTGATAAAAGCCCCGAAATAGTCGGGGCGATAAACGCTGACGCGATAAAATGATAAAAATAGTTTTATCTAGATTTTAAATCATGCAAGATATCAAGAAACGAGAAGAAAAGATGAAAGAGAAAAGGAAGCAGACTACTTGGAGAGATTTTGTGAAACAACAGGCTTCCTGGATGTCTCTTTCATCTTATAGATGGGATGTCTTTAATTCGAGATATCCCAAAAATGATAGAATCGGGTGAATTATTTCTGTTCGTGAGTTTGAGGATGGCAGGGATGAACTTATAAAAAAATGATTACCATATGATTTCGGCCAAAGTTTTTTTGATAATTATCAAAAATTATTGAAATCTATTTGTTTCCCAAATAAAATGCATTTTGGGAAATCTGAAAATTGCGAGTATGGAGATGTAGTGAAAGATTCTCGCAATATTTATCTTACCAACACAGTCGGTTATTCAGAAAGTGTTTTATATAGTTTCAATATAAAAGATTCCAATAACGTTTTTAATAGCATGATGGTATTTGATAATTGTGATCTTATTTATATGACTGCTTGAGTGGTAAAGTCGTTCAAGATTTTTTATTCAAAATATATCGTTAATTCTTCAAATATCCGGTTTTCGACTAATCTGAATTGATGCAGTGAATGTATTTTTTGTGATGATTTGGAAAATAAAAGCTATTGCATAAAAAATGCCCAATATTCCAAAGAGAATTATCTGAGAGAAAAGGGAAAGATTTTGCATGATAAGGATTTATTTTTATCCGCTTACAGGCAGTTGAATGCTAAATGAAAAAATATATGAAGTACGAATGTAAAATGAGAATTTGTCCTGTATTCTGAAGATATTGAGAATGGCTATTTTTCATATCAGGTGAAAAATGGGAGAAATGTGTTTCTTGTCTGAGGGAATTGAGTCAATGAGAATCTGCTTGATGTGATAAATGCATGAGCAGACAGCAATGCCAATTTGTATGGTGTCATGTGATCTTGATGAGGTTCGAATAAAATATTTTTAAGTATGCGCATTATAGGCCAGAATATCTATTATTCTTATTTTTTGGATAATTGTTCCTATTGTCTTGGCTGTGTAGGCCTCAAGAATAAATCATTCTGTATCTTCAACAAAGAATATTCAAAAGAAGAACGATTTGAATTAGCCAATAAAATTTTTGAACAGATGGATAAAGACTGAATGCTGTGAGACTTTTTCCCGTGATGGATGAATCCATTCTACTTCAATGATACGGT
>PFWQ01000089.1:946-3900 GCA_002791215.1 candidate division SR1 bacterium CG_4_9_14_3_um_filter_40_9 | reverse complement strand
TGATTGATGATTCATTTACTAAAGAAGAAGTGGCCAAACAATGATATCTTCGACGTGATGAAGAAATTAAAGTCGATATCCCTGCGTGAGCAGAAATAGTGGAAGTAAAAGATTTAAAAAATTATCAATGATTTGAAAATTGAGTCTGGAAAATCGATCCGGAAATCTTAAAAAAAGTCATCAAAGATGAGAAAGGAAATTATTACAGGATTGTGAAGATGGAATACGATTTCCTCATGAAGCATGGATTGCCACTTCCGGAATTACATTGGTTGGAAAGAATTAAGTTGGGTTTTAGATTTAAATAACTCGCATGCAAAAAGCTGTTTACGAATTCATTAGTAAGCAAACCAACGACCCGATAGTCGAATGGAAGATTTGTAAAGTCAGCGGAAAGTCATTCGCGATTTTTCAGTCAGATTTGGAGATGTTGGATAGACTGAGTCCAGTGATAGGAGGAAAGAAATATCCATTGCCTGTGCCAACGTTATGCCCGGAGGAAAGACAGAGAACAAAAATGTGATTTGATAATATTACTAATCTCTATAAAAGAAAATGTGATTTCACCGGTAATATGGTCGTTAGCAGATATAGTCCTGATAAGCCTATGAAAATATATGAGCAAAAAATCTGGTGGTCAGATCAGCGGAATCCGATGGATCATGGTCGTGATTTTGACCCAAATCAATCTTTTTTTGCACAAATTAAACAACTTTACTATAATGTGCCTACCTATAGTGTGACCAGTAACTTTTTATTGAATCAAAATTCTGAATACACTAATTATGCCGGTAGCAATAAAAATTGTTATTTTCTTTTTGGTGCTGACTACAATGAAGATTGCTATTATGATATCCTGATCAAATGATGTAAAAATTGTATAAATAATTTTTCCATCACTAATTCTCAACAATGCTATCAGTGTACTGATGTGTACAATGGATTCGCTTTGTTTTTTTCTAGAAATTGCAGAGATTGCCAAAATAGTTGGTTTCTTGAAAATTGTTTCAATTGTGAATTTTGTATCGCGTGCAAAAATCTGGTCAATCAAAAATATTGTATTTTCAATAAGCAATATTCCAGGGAAGAATATGAAAAATTTGTGCAAGATAATCTCAATGGCAGTATGCAAAAATTAACAGCCCTCAAAAATAAATTCGACGCATTTATCCTTACTCTGCCAAATAAGGCTTTGATTACGTATCATGCAGAACGTTCTATAGGGAATTTCCTGTCTAATACAAAAAATCTGGTTGTCGGATTCGATGTGCAGGATATGGAAAACGGTAGATATTGTTATCAGATAAATAGTTGAACCAATAAGAATTGTATGGATGTGAATTCTTTTGGCATCAATATGGAAAAAATATATAATTCTGGCAGTATAGGTTACAATGCATATAATATCCGATGTAGTAATCAGGTGAATGAGAATTGTTCTGATATTTTTTATTCTTCAGATATCTTCTCTTGTAAAAATCTTTTTGGATGTGTAGGCTTGAGAAATAAAGAATATTGCATCTTTAATAAACAATATACAAGGAATGAGTATGAAAAAGAAATTATAAGGATAATAGGGAAGATGCAGGAAGCCGGTGAATGGTGAGAATTTTTTCCTATCACATTCAGTTCGTTTGCATATAATGAAACATTTGCCAATAATTACTTCCCTTTGAAAAAAGAAGAAGCAATTGCGAGATGACTCAGTCGAATGGATGCAAAACCAGAGATAAATATTCCAAAAAATATGCAAAGCATTGCTGTTTGACAACTTCCTGATAATATCAAAGACGTGGGAGAAGATATCTTGGATAAAATTATTCTTTGTGAAAAAACTTGAAGGCCGTTCAGATTACAAAAGGGTGAATATGAATTTTATAAGAAATATTTATTACCGATTCCAAGAGTTCATCCTGATGTTAGATTTCAGGAAAGGTTTGAAGAAAGACCTGAAAGGAATTTGTATTTGAGGACTTGCGACAAATGTTGAATTGAAATGTTGAGCGTATATTCTAAAGAGAGTAAATTCAAAGTCTATTGTGAAAGTTGTTACAATAAGGAAATGTATGGATAATTTTACATTCTATATTCTACATTATGTTAGAGAATTACAAAAAAGCATTCAAGGCATATGACATCAGAGGAGCGTATGGAAAAAATATCGACGAACATTTTTCTTATATTATGGGAAGAGCTGTCTGAAGACAGCTCAGTGACGAGTCACGCGTGACGAGTGTCGAGAAAAAATTACTTATCGGATGTGACGTGAGGTTGCAGAATTCTGCCTTGATATCTGCATTTGAAACGTGATTGAAAGAAGTCTGATTCTCTAACCCTGCTAACTGAGACAGCAGTGCAGGTATTTTTTATGCGAATTTTGATGCGAGTGTTGATTATCCGTATGGTGTGTGTAGCACACCGGTGTTGTATTATTTGGGTCAGGATGATTATGATTTGTGAGTGGCTTTTACGGCGTCGCATAATCCTCCTGGTGATGTAGGTATGAAATTTTTTGACAAGGATGTTACTTTGTTGTCGACGGAGATGCTTCGAACTTTGTTCGAAGCCGAGTACAAGGTACAAAGTACTGAGTACAAAGAAAAAAATTGAACAAATCCACCCCCATCCCCTCCTTTGTCCAGGAGGGGAGACTTGCTGGATAGCAAAGTTCAGAAATTATATGATATGTTGGATGCCAAATGGAGCAGTTTGCAGAAGCGTCATCATTTTGTGGTGGATTTTTCTACCGGCGCATCCGTGAGTGTAGAGAAGAAATTTTTCCAGGATTATCTTTCCAAAAATCATACGATTGATTTAATTAATGATCTCCCAGATTGAAGCTTTGCTTCTCATTATTCTGATACGCAAGAACATGAAAATTACGAACAGCTTACTCATACTCTGAAAGAAAAGGGTGCAGAATTCGGACTGATGTTTGATGGTGATGCCGATAG
>PFWQ01000089.1:0-883 GCA_002791215.1 candidate division SR1 bacterium CG_4_9_14_3_um_filter_40_9 | reverse complement strand
GGTCAATGAAGTGGTCACGGGTTTGGGCGGCGAGGCGAGGATGGTGAGAGTGGGAAGATATTTCATCAACCAGGAACTCAAAGCGTGCGGAGGGGTTTTTGCGGGCGAAAGTAGCGGGCATTATCTATTCGCTGAGTTGGGCGGATATGAGATGCCGTTGTTGGCACTCTATTATATATGTAAAGAGATGGAAGAATATTCCAACCGAGCGGAATTTGTCGGTGCCTACAAAAAATATTTTAAGAGTCCGGTGATTAGTTCAGTAGTGACGGATAAAGAAGGAGCTCTCAAAAAAGTCCAAGAAAAATATCCATGCCAATTGGCAGGCAGGTCTGACTATGACATAAAGTTCGTGGATGGGGTCAGCGTCTATGCTCCAGATTTCTGGTTCAATCTCAGACCTTCGAATACAGAAGATAAGATCAAATTCACCGTAGAGGCCGACACGGAAGAAAAGATGAATGAAGTAGCGGGGGAGTTAAAATCATTGCTCTAAAACTTTTTCTAAAACTTTTTCCCTTGAAATTACCCTATATATATGTATACACCACCACGCTGAAACGTATTTTTTGTGTATTCTTCAAAAAGTGTTATGGGCATATAGCTCAGTTGGTTAGAGCGCGTCTCTGATAAGGACGAGGTCGGTGGTTCGAGTCCACCTATGCCCACCATGCCAGGGTAGCTCAGTGGTAGAGCAGAGGCCTGAAAAGCCTTGTGTCGGCAGTTCAATTCTGCCTCCTGGCACCAGTTAAATATCGGGGATTAGCTCAGATGGCTAGAGCACTCGCTTTGGGAGCGAGGGGTCGAGAGTTCGAGTCCCTCATCCCCGAGATTAATATTCGCTAAATGTTTGGATGCATATAGGTAGGGTCGAGAGCCCGCC
>PFWQ01000083.1 GCA_002791215.1 candidate division SR1 bacterium CG_4_9_14_3_um_filter_40_9 | reverse complement strand
GAAGAAGGATTCTGGACAAGCCAGAATGACAAGGAGAAGAAGGATCCTGTCGATTCGTAGTTATCTCTTGATAGCTGAGTAGTTAATCCTGAGGAATAACAAATTGTGATTTTTTTTTGAGTTGTGAATGCTCATGAATTAAAGGAGGCTTGAAATTATGAAGAGGGTTTTGGGTGTTGTTGGGGTTTTGATGGGTTTGGTGGTTTGGGGAAATGGGTTTGCAATGGCGGCTAATGTGGATGTGCGTAATGCTTCGGGTAGTTTTATTGGGGGTTATGCTACTATTCAGGCAGGGATAAATGCCTGTCCAAGTGGCGGCGTGGTCTCTGTTTCAGCCGGGACTTATATGGAGGCGATTTATATTGATAAGCAGATTGCACTGGTTGGGGTGGGAATGCCGGTGATAGATGCCTCAAACTTAGGGACCAATACAAGCACGGCTACGGTTACCTTTAGCAATTCTAATTATGGCGCATTTTCTCCAATTATATAGTGGATGATTTTCCGATTTGGGAGTAACACCTATTGGAAGTAGTAGGAAGTTAGAAGTAAATATTTTTCACTTCTCGCTTCTTACTTTCATTTAGCGAGTGAAACATGTCCAAATTTGTCCAAAAATCTCTCTTCCTGTGATAATCAACTTTTTTAAATTTTTCTTGACTTGAACCATTTTTATATGGTATAATTTTATCAGATAGAAAATTATAGAGATGAATGTTGAGAAATCAAAAGAATTTGTAAGGTCGTCATTCACTTCAAAATTTACAGAGAAAGAACAGAACGAAATCGAGCCGAGAAATAACTATGACAAAAGATTATTCAAAACTGGAAAAAGACGACTTGCTCAAAGTGATTGAGAAACTGGAATCCCGTAAAAAATACGGGTTGATTTGGGACGAGGAAAAAACCAAAGAGCAATTTGAAAAGGAATCGGAAAATGCCCTGCCTGTTTTGAAAGAAATTAAGGGTAAAGAAATCAAAACTGATGTGAACAAGCCGATCAACATTTTGATTGAGGGCGATAATTACCACGCTTTGTCCGTTTTGAATTACACCCACCAAGGCAAAATTGATGTTATTTATATTGATCCGCCGTATAACACAGGGAATAAGGATTTTAAATACAACGACCGTTATGTTGACAGAGGGGATTCTTATCGACATAGCAAGTGGCTTTCATTTATTACAAAGCGATTAAGGCTTGCTAAAAGTTTATTAACAAACGAAGGTGTTATTTTTATCTCAATTGGTGATGATGAATTGGCTCAATTGAAAATATTATGCGACGAAATTTTTGGCGAAGAAAATTTGCTTTCAATAGTATCGAGAAAATCAAAAGCAACAAGCAATAAAGGGAATTTTTTTTCACCTTCAACGGATTACATTCTTGCTTATGCTAAAAATTATCTTTTGTTAAGTGATTTTGATGATGCATTTGCCCAAACAACAGACAAATATCTAAAGTTATTCAAAAAAGAAGATAAACGAGGTAAGTACAATATAGTATCTCTGTATATGCCGAGTTTAGATCCTCGTCCTAATCAAAGATATTTTATTACTTGTCCTGATGGATCAAAAGTCATTACGCCAGAAGAAGATAAAATGTTTCGCTGGATACCGACAACATTTGAAAAGAATCTTAGGGATGATCGAGTAGTATTTATCAAAACAAAAACATCTCCTCTAATTGATGAAAAAGGAAATCAAGCAAAATGGAATATCTATACAAAAATTTATTTACACGAAAGACAAGAAACTGGAATGAAGCCGTTGACATTTATTGATATGCCAAACTCGGCTGGATCAAAAGAATTGATTAAGATGGGAATTGATTTTGCGTTTTCAAAGCCTCGTCAGTTGGTTGAACATTTAATTCGAATTACAGATAAAAAAGAAGATATTTATGTGCTAGATTTTTTTGCAGGTTCTGGAACAACAGGTCATGCTGTATTGAATTTGAATAATTATGACGAGGGTAAAAGGGTTTTCATTCTTTGCACAAATGATGATGAAATTGATCACAATGGAGACAAAAAGAAGCACAGAATTTGTACCGATATTTGTTATCCGCGTATAGAAAAAGCTATTAAGGGATACGCAACGCCAAAAAAAGACAAGGTAACCGGACTTGGCGGAAATCTTAAATACTACAAAACCGCTTTCGTTAAAAATTCCATTAGCCGAGATGATTTAAAAATGCGGATTACGCGAGAATGTACGGAAATGCTTTGTTTGCGTGAAGGAATTTTTGAAGAAGTAAAAGCCAAGCCCGATTATCATATTTTTGAGCAAAACGGCAGAATTATGGGCGTGTATTATTCAATGGAACGGGATAGTTTGGCAGAGTTAAAAAAGGAATTAGACAAAATGGAAGGCGAAAAGATTTTGTATTGCTTTACTTTTGATTCGTTGGGATTAAATAAAAAAGACTTTGCGGACTGGAAAGATGTCAGTATGGAAGCCATACCTCAGCCGATTTTGGATATTTATAAGGAAATATACAATTTATAACATTATGAGACAAAATATTTATTTAAAACATTTTCAAGAAAAAGCCGTTAACCAATTGGTAGAAAGCGCCAAAGCGTTTTTGATCTCCGAAAAACGGGACAAAAAATTATTTTTCAATCGCCGACTGGAAGCGGAAAGACAATCATGATGGCAAATAGCATTATTCAGTTGATTGAAGAATGCAAAACCGAAATCAACACCGATGTCGCTTTTTTGTGGCTCTCTATTGGCAAAGGCGAACTGCATTTGCAAAGTATGACGACCCTTAAAAAGGTGTTTGATGTTTTTCCGACCGTGAGCTTGATTGATAATGAATTTGCGGGCAATCGGGAATGGATCAGAAGTTATGAAGTGGCAATCGGCAACTGGGAAAAATTGCGTATCAAAAAAGATGGGCAGTGGAAAAATGTCATTATGAAAGACGGCGAAAAGTTTAATTTTCGCCAAGTATTGCAGACGACCAGAGAAAAAAGAAAATTGATTTTGATTATTGACGAAAGTCATGTCGGGAAATCCACCAACCGCACACACGAACTATTGGAAGAAATCCAAGCCGATTTGATTATTGAAATGAGCGCTACTCCGTCTATTGAAACCACGCTGGACGATTATCAAAAAGGATTTTGGCAAAGCGCGCCAGTGGATGAAAACAGCGATTTTGTTTTGCCATCTGACCATACCAAGGGCGTGCATATTCGCATTGACCCGCAAATGGTGATTGATGAAGGTTTAATCAAAAAAGAACTATTGATCAATCCAAAAATTGACGAGATTAAGGATAGCGAAACTGACTCTCAGGAAGTAATTTTAGAAACTGCCTATCAAAAACGGTTAGAATTGAAAAAACTTTTTGAAACCGTAGGCGTGGATATAAATCCGCTTGTTTTGGTGCAAATACCGACAGCCGAAGCGGGCGAAGATAAAATAAAAGCAGTTAAAAAGTTTTTGGCAGGTAAAGGAATCACCGAATTAAAAAACGGACAAGGCAACGGCAAGCTTGCCATTTGGCTTGCGGAGCAGAAATCTGAAACTTTGAACTGGGTGTCCGAGCCGGATAATGAAATTGAATTTTTGATATTCAAACAAGCGATTGATACAGGCTGGGATTGTCCGCGTGCTCACATTTTGGTGAAGTTTAGAGAATCGCACAGTGAAACTTTTGAAATCCAAACAGTAGGGCGTATTTTGCGAATGCCGGAGCAAAAGCATTACGCGAATAAGGACTTGAATCGCGGATATATTTATACCAATGTCCAAAGCATTATCGTCAAAAAAAAGGATTGAAGAAAGCGAACAATGGTACGATTTTGAAATCGCCAAAGAGAGCTTTTTCAATCAATACACCGATGAGCTTGCGGATTATGAAAAATATGTTTATGAGCCATGCTATTTGAGCACGGCGCGTCTCAATCCCGAAAAGAATTTTGAAGAGTTCTTGAAAAATAACGATGATAAAATTCTTTGGTGGTGGAAAAACGGCGAAAATAAGCAGGATTATTTCGGCATTAAATACGAATACCCCGCCGGGGTTATTCATACTTTTTACCCTGACTATCTTGTGCAATTGGTTGACGGACGACTTGGAATTTTTGAAACGAAAGACATGAACGACCAACAGGGCGGGTCATATACAAAAGCTAAAGCTGAAAAATTGCAGGAATTTATCAAAGAGCAGAAAGGCAAAAAACTTTTCGGCGGGATTACGATTAAAAAAAGGGACGGTTGGAAAATAAATCAAAAATCGGTATATAATTGGGATAATTGCGAAAAGAACGATTGGAA
Source organism: candidate division SR1 bacterium CG_4_9_14_3_um_filter_40_9 (assembly GCA_002791215.1). Lineage (GTDB taxonomy): Bacteria > Patescibacteriota > Gracilibacteria > Absconditabacterales > Absconditicoccaceae > UM-FILTER-40-9. The sequence goes on along the minus strand of PFWQ01000083.1, from coordinate 3,913 downwards.
TGATTGGGAGAAGTTAAAATTTTAGAAAGTGCGACAGATTTGTTAGCACTACGACAGTAAGTGTCCTGCCAGGTACTCCGGGTACTCCGAATGCTCTGGTTTATGTCTCCGGCAATAATCAGGCTGATGCCTGCTCATCCACCCTAAAGGGGACATCATCTATGCTAAGGTGCATATTCGTAACGCAACAAATTTGTTGGGTGCTGAGGTTCATCTATCCTTTGACCCGAAGATATTAGAGGTGGTTGTGGAGATTGAGGATGGTTTTTGAGCGAGAGGGCGGGGGTGTCTTTAGTTTCGCTTTCGTGTATTTCGTGATTAAAATTTCTAAAGAGGTTAATCAGCAATTCTCATTATGGTAAAATGGATAAGGGGGAGATATAGAGATTAATCGGTAGGACAGGCATTCTTGCCTGTCATCTGCAACAGGACAGGCAGAAATGCCTGCCCTACCGACAATTCTGTTGATAATCGACACCATCTCCTCTATTCCCTTATTCCCCTTTGAACATAAGTTTTGCCATAATGAGAATTGCTGGAGGTTAATATGAAACAAGGCATTATTTTATTATTTATCATTATTTCGTGTGTTGTCTGTAGTGCAGAAACAAAATACTACGGCTTGCCCGGTGAATACCTTCAGTGGGGGACTGGTGCGAGGGCTATGGGTATGGGTGAGGCATTTTCCGGGCTTTCGGATGATGTATCTGCAATTTATTTTAATCCAGCCGGTCTTACCCAAATCAAAAGCGGACAATTCACGGCCATGGCATCTAATCTTTTTGAGGGTTCGTTCTATAACTTTCTGGGATTTGCTCATCCCACGCAAAAAGCAGGTGTGCTGGGGTTGGGGGTAGTATTGCTCAACTCAGGCGACATGGAAGAGACAAACATTCGGCAGGAGACACTCGGCAAGTTTCAGGATTCAAGGCAAGGCATCTTTGTCTCTTATGGCAAACGCATCTCGCGATCGATAAGTTGTGGGGCAAGTGTAAAGCTCGTTTCTCAACAGATTTCCTCATTTAATGGCACAGGGATTGGACTGGATGGTGGTTTATTTCTCTTGCCACGGGATCGTCTTAGCCTTGGAATTAGCCTCAAGAATATTATTTCACCTGTTTTAAGATTACAAGAAGAGGAAGAAAAATTTCCATTTTCCCTTCAAGCAGGTCTTGGGTCACGGATGCTTAATAATAATCTTATCTTTACCATGGATGTTGATAAAACACTCAAACAATCCCTTCATGCTCGAATTGGTGGTGAATATTGGCTGCGAAAAAAAACCATTGCCTTGCGAATGGGTGTAGATAGTGGTAAGTTAAATGCCGGATTTGGGATAAAGCGGGATAAGTATGGATTTGATTATGCCCTTGGCTTTCAGGATATTGGGGTATCCCATCGGCTATCTTTTACATGGTCATTTGATACCTTTGGCATACTCTTAACCCCTGAGCCAGATGTTTTTTCACCAACAGGCAAGTTTAACCAGACAAGGATAAAGATTCAGGTAAAACAATTAGAAAAAATAAAGAGATGGTCATTAACCATATTCAATAAGTGGGGAAATAATATACGATACTTTGAGGGCAAGGATGATATTCCGCCATATGTCATCTGGAACGGACGCGATGAAAAACAACAAATTGTATTTGATGGAGAATATATATGTGTTCTGGAGATTATGGATAAATCAGGGGAAACCTTTAAGTCTGTTCCTGAAAGTGTGTTTATTGTAACCACTACCTCTGATGTGAGCGTGCCAATGGAGATAGGGGAATAATTCAAGCTGTGCAATCGAGTTTTTTAATACAGAGAACGCAAAGATTACGCAAAGTTCGCTTATTTCTCACACAAAGCCACAAAGATCACAAAGATATATGAGATTTTTCTTCTTTTCTATCCTTTGTGTTCTTTGTGTCTTTGTGTGATTAATTCCGATTGCACAGCTCGGAATAATTTGGAGCGATATGTAAAAGGAGGACATATGCAAAAAACTATAAAAAAATCAATAACTTATTCTGGCATAGGTCTCCATACCGGACACAAGGCACACCTTTGTCTTCGTCCAGGATTGTCAGATACCGGGATTATATTTTTTCGAACGGATATGCCTGATTCCATTTGTGTGCCGGCAAGGATTAATTTCATTGATAATACCCATAGAGGGGTTTCATTACGGCATGATTTAACTGAAATAAAGACGGTTGAACACATTCTGGCTGCAATAAATGGATTGGGAATAGATAATCTGATTATAGAGGTGTCAGCACCTGAGATTCCAGTTGGTGATGGGAGTTCTCAAGTATTTGTAGAATTACTCAAAGAGGCTGAGATTATCTGTCAGGATGAGTATGAGTCAAAAACATCCATTAAGATATTATCCCCTATCTGGGTATCAACAGAAAATAGTCATATTGTTGTTCTTCCATCTGAAGACTACAAAATCAGCTTTACCCTTTGCCTTGAGGATTCTTTTGTAGGTTCTCAATTTGCTTCCTTTTCCATTTCTCCAGAGATTTTTGAACAAGAGATTGCCTCAGCCCGAACCTTTGGTTTCCTTAAAGAGGTAGAACAACTCAAGAAACAAGGGTTGGCAATGGGTGGAAGCCTTTTCAATACTGTAGTTATTGGAGAGGATAATTTCTTAAATAGTTTGCGGTTTAAGGATGAATTAGTCAGGCATAAGATTCTGGATATGATTGGTGACCTATCCTTGATAGGCAGACCCATTCAGGGGCATGTGATTGCTGTTAAATCAGGACACGAACTTAATCTTAACCTTGCCCGTAAGATATTGGGTGGAGGCATCCCTTGCAGCAACCGTACCTGAGTCTTTATCAATCAGGTGTATTAGCCCAACGGGTGCAAGAGGCATACCAAATGCTGGAGGGGTGTCGGGTATGTCCAAGAAATTGCGGGGTTAATCGACTAAAGGGCGAACAAGGATTTTGTCAATCAGGGCTATTACCCGTAGTTTCAAGCTGTAATTCTCATCATGGCGAAGAACCTCCTATATCTGGATGTCGTGGTTCTGGTACCATTTTTCTTGCTAATTGTAATCTGCGATGCGTATTTTGTCAAAATTATCCCATCAGTCAACTTGGTGTAGGCAATGAGGTTACGGTTGAAGAGCTGGCAGGGATGATGTTGAAACTTCAGAAAAAGGGTTGCCATAATATAAACTTTGTTACCCCAACGCATTTTACCCCGCAAATTCTTCATGCTATTGAACTGGCTGTAAGAGATGGCTTAAATATCCCACTTCTCTGGAACACCAACGGCTATGAGAGTGTAGAGATGTTGAGATTGCTGGATGGTGTTATCTCTATCTATCTTCCAGATGCAAAATATATCAACCCTCAAATGGCACAAAAATATTCAAATGCCCCTCTTGATTATCCAGAGGTCAATCTGTCTGCCTTAAAAGAGATGTGGAGACAGACAGGTTCATTAATTGTTGATGAACAGGGGATTGCCCAAAAAGGCATGATTATACGACATCTGGTATTGCCTGAGGGAATTGCCGGCACAAAGCAGGTGTTGAAAATGTTGGCTCAGGAAATATCGAAAAATGTACATATCAGCTTGATGTCTCAATATTTTCCAGCCAATAAGGCTGCATCCTATCCTTCCATTAATCGAAGGATTACCAAACAAGAATATGATGATGCACTCAAGTGGCTGGAGCAAGAGGGGTTGTGTGAGGGCTGGATACAACCGTATTGTGAGGAGGAATAAATACAATAAACATATTGAAATGCAAGATAAGGCTTGTCCATGCTATTGCAGGACACTACTCGGACAGCAATTCTAATTATGACATTTTTACCGCATAAACACATAACAACTCACTACGGAGACACGGAGACACAGAGGAAAATCGAAGGACAAATCTCTTATTTGAATGTGGCTG
>PFWQ01000030.1:7238-8118 GCA_002791215.1 candidate division SR1 bacterium CG_4_9_14_3_um_filter_40_9 | reverse complement strand
TAACTGACTAATTATTATGATGGAACGTGGAAAACTTGAATTAATCGTTGGATTATTTGTGCTCGTGGGGGTCATCTGTCTTGGGTATTTGGCCATTAAACTGGGGAAACTTGAACTGGTCGGTGGGGATTATTACGAACTCCAGGCAGAATTCTCTTCCACCTCAGGGTTGAAAAACGGAGCTTCGGTAGAAATTGCCGGAGTAGAGGTGGGCCGAGTGAAGAATATTGGCCTGAAAGAAGATCGGGCTCAAGTGGTCCTTGCGATTCATGATGGGGTCACGGTGTTTGACGATGCGATTGCTTCAATAAAGACTCGGGGCATCATTGGAGAAAAATTCATGGAATTATCTCCCGGTGGGGCTGGAGAACGTCTGAAGGCTGGTGGGACTATTGTGGACACTGAATCTGGGATTGATTTAGAACAGGTGATTAGTCAGTTTATTCATGGCAATGTGGAATGATGCCCGTTTGGGACAATAAGAGGTAGAGGGAACATGCAAAGGGAATTGGCTAGGAAATTGGAGGTAACGATGAAGATGGGATCAAGTGCACGTCGAAGGCTCCATTTTGAAAATTTTCCCAAAAATGCGGCGGTAATATTTCTTGGTTGGGTAGTAGTTTCTCTGGCCTTTTTGACTGGCGCATGGGGAGGGGGCACGCCAACCGGAGCCGTAAAGGAGACTGTTGATCAGGTTTTTGTGGTGTTGAGAGATCAAGCGTTGAAGGATCCTGCGAGAGAGACGGAGCGGCGCGCGAAGCTGGAGGAAATCATCGGTCAGAGATTTGACTATGCCGAAATGGCTAAGCGCACCCTGGCTTCTCAGTGGAAGGGGTTAAGTCCAGAGCAACAACAAGAATTTGTTACCTTGTTTCAGCAG
>PFWQ01000030.1:6624-7187 GCA_002791215.1 candidate division SR1 bacterium CG_4_9_14_3_um_filter_40_9 | reverse complement strand
GTGGAGTACCTGAAAGAGCGCGAAAAGGGAGAATTTGCTGAAGTGCAAACCAAAGTGGTGTCTCCTAAAGTGCAAATACCCTTGGACTATCGTCTGTTACATAAAAATGGGGAGTGGCGGGTGTATGACGTGGTGATTGATGGAGTGAGCGGTAAAGTGCAATCTGATAGTTACTGTAATCTTGCAGGTACTGGTTGTAAAACTGTAGATCAATTCGCAGTAACATGAGTAACAGGTGCTGATTGAGGTAATAACTATATTACTGGAATGTCATTTGATAGTTGAATGAATATTTTGACTTTATATAGAACCTGATTATCTGTTGTTACATGATTGATTAATTTAAGTGGTGTAGTAAACTGGAATACAGCGTGGGGCTGGAATAGTAGCACTTGACATTGGAATAGCTCATATACTTGGATTCAGACGAATAGCGGAAATGCTACGGCATGGACAAAGAGTGGAACTGATGTATATTATACTGGTGGTAATGTTGGTATCTGAACTAATGCCCCTGCATCAGCACTTGATGTGAATGGTGCTATAAGCAGTAATTCGCTTGC
>PFWQ01000030.1:6403-6597 GCA_002791215.1 candidate division SR1 bacterium CG_4_9_14_3_um_filter_40_9 | reverse complement strand
TGCTAACACTATATTTATTGCACAAGACCATATCATACAAGCGCATAAATATGCCCAATCATTAAATTTGTTTGGACCGCAGATTGGATCTGGCTCATATCAGCAATGAAATGTTGTGATAGGCGATCCTGCTCTTTTACAGTTTACAGGTAGTGTTGGTATCGGATATCAACCATTGCTTTCAGATTATAAAG
>PFWQ01000030.1:0-6295 GCA_002791215.1 candidate division SR1 bacterium CG_4_9_14_3_um_filter_40_9 | reverse complement strand
CAATGTGATATTTTGTAGATGATAATACACCTTCTCCTTTGTGACATGTGGCTGTTTGTGTTGATCGAGCAGAATGATCGCAAAAACGAGTGGAAATGTCTTTGACTGATACACTTCCTTAATAATCCATAAATTTATCTGAAATAAAAAAATATCATGACCAAAAAAATATTAACGTCTTTGCTTCTCATCGGTATGCTTGGACTGGTAGGCATCTGAACTATCAGAGCTGATAATTTCCTCGTCGATTCGACTATTGCTACTCCTTATTATTCTTCTGTCCATTTTTGATATGGAGGGAATGATTTTGCTGGATTGTTTATCATCAATGGGACTATTGATATCGCTAGCGGGCAAACCATTTCTATGACTGGAAATGCAGATAAAACCTGTTTCAAACAGATCAAAGGATATTATTTCAATCCGCAGAGAGGAAATAGAATGCGACCGTTGGATGAACAGTCTTTGGCTGTATTAAGTGGAATGAATGGTTCGTATGCGAATTTGCAATTGACGGGAGGATTGTTCACTAATTGTAGCGGAGATGTAATTTCAACATGAGGATTTCAATCTCGAGATGTTTATGGTCAAATAACACACACTTATGCCGGCATTCCTTATAAATTGTTGGGAGGTGTACAGTATCGATGAGATAACGGCTATACTGGTGCATTTGATGATACTTTGCAATTTCAAAGTGTTCAAGGTCACTATTCGTTATTTGGAATGATATGGGATATTCAGTGAGGTACCGCTGAGCTTATTACAAATATGTCCTTATATGAAGGGAATGGTTTATTATTCCCTAGTGGTTTGCTCGCATGAGCTTGAGAAATAATAGATTTACCTACATATTTTTATTCAACTACTCTGAGTTGATATGTTTTGTTTTCGTGAGTAACATTTACGGTGACAGGCGCTGATTGGAATGGTGTGATTGTTCCTCCGACAATTGTCGTAGGAGCTCCAGCCGCAACTCCTGGTGAAGCATGACTCCCTACATATTGAACTATTTATATGACTATACAGGCTGGAGCTACATGAACAAGTTTGGTTGCGACTCCTCCTTGATATTTTACTGTCAGCTTTTTAGTTGGTAGTGGAACATCTGGTCTAATCTTGAATGTCTATAGATCACAGGATGGGACTAACTGGACGTGAAATACGCCAGATTCTTTTTGTATTTTGGATAGTGCAAAGATGTGTACTTTCAGAACCGATCACTTAACATATTTCACCGTGATTACCGCTCCTAGTGATGGAAACAGAACTACTATATATAATGCTCAGACGTGTGGTGATCCTGATGGATGTCGATGTAATGGTTCGCCTATAGCTAGTGGCGCTAATTGTGTGATTGTTCCTCCTTCATGAGGCGGTGGTGGCGGATCATTCACGTTAACCATAGATGATTGTAAGCGGGATTCTGCACACTCTATTAATCTCCCTGGTGCGAATGATGAAGGAATAGATTATTCAGATAGCTATTATGATAGAGACTGCTCTGAAGAGAATTGAGAAGCTGGGAGGTCGGAAGAGGAAGAGATTATTGATCTGGGAAGTATCGAGGATTCTCCATATTCTTATGATCTCAATCAAGCATATCTGTATGGATACAAATATAAATTGACTATGGCTTCTACGATCCAAAGAGCAGGTATGAAGGCTACTATGACAAGAAAAAACTTAGCAATAATGATGGCGTGATATGCTATGAGAGTTCTTTGATTGGAACCTGATTCGACTAAGAAATGATGCGACAAGTTCACTGATACCAAGAAATTGGATGGAGATTCACAATTGTATGTCATGTGGTCGTGCCAACTTTGACTTATGGGACTTGATACCAATGGGAAAGTGCTTACAAAATTCAGACCAACTGAGCCAGTCACTAGAGCGCATTTCTCTGCTATCTTCTCAAGATTACTGTTCGCCGATAAATATGATGGTGGAAAACCATACTATGAAAAACATATAGCCGGACTTGCAAGTCATGGTATCATCAAATCTAAGCAGAATCCTCAGATGAAAGAACGTAAAGGATATGTGATGCTTATGATGATGAGAGCTGACACGAAAGATGTCGGTAGAGCGAAATATCATGCTTCTGCGCCAGAAAATGGAGCATTGGCATTGCTGAGCCAATAAACGGGACGTAGGGACAAATCTTCCACCCTGACATTTTGGGGTCCCACCTTCTTATCCAGCTATGCTGGACTGAAGTCAGGAGGGACAATTAATTGTGTCCCCTGATAAGGGGGATTTAGAGGGTTTGTTTTCTTTTTTTCAAAAAAAGGATGCTAGATTGCTTCACTTCCGTTCGCAATGACAGGCATCTTTTTCTATTAAAATTATGAATTTTTCAATGCCGCATGCGCAGCTGCCAATCTTGCGATAGGCACTCTAAATGGTGAACAGCTAACGTAGTTCAATCCTTCTTTGTGGCAGAATTCGATAGATGCTGGGTCTCCACCATGTTCTCCGCAGATTCCAAGTTTGATATTTGGTCTGGTTTTTCTTCCTTTTCCAATTGCTAATTTGATCAATTGACCAACTCCATCCTGATCCAACGTCTGGAATGGATCTTTTTCAAATATATTTTTCACTACATATTCCTTGATGAATTTGCCTGCATCATCTCTAGAGAATCCAAGCGACATTTGTGTGAGGTCGTTGGTTCCAAATGAGAAGAATTCAGCAGTTTGGGCAATCTTGTCTGCAGTGATTGCGCCTCTTGGCACCTCAATCATTGTCCCTACTTTGTATTCTACTTGTACTCCTTCAGCGTCCATAGTTTCTTTTGCAACTTTGTGGACGATATCGAGATTGAAATCCAATTCTGATTTGAATCACACGAGTGGAATCATGATCTCAGGCAAGACTACTTTATTCTGTTTCTTCAATTCAATTGCCGCTAGAATGATTGCTTTGGTCTGCATTTCTGCGATTTCTGGATAGGTGATGACAAGTCTGCAACCTCTATGTCCGAGCATCGGATTGAATTCGTGGAGGTCAGCTATTTTCTTTTTCAAAGCGTCCAAATCAACGTTCATATCTCTTGCCAATTCCACGATATCCTTCTCTTCTTGAGGTAAGAACTCATGAAGTGGTGGATCCAAGAATCTGATGGTCACTGGTAATCCTTCCATCGCTGTGAAGATGCCGATGAAGTCTGATTTCTGGAATGGTAACAATTTATCCAATGCTTTTTTTCTTCCATTTACATCTTCTGATAAGATCATTTCTCTCACAGCTTTGATTCTATCTTCTGCGAAGAACATGTGTTCTGTCCTACAGAGTCAGATTCCTTCAGCTCCGAATTTTCTCGCAACTTCTGAGTCATGTTGAGTGTCGGCGTTTGTTCTGATGCCGAGCGTTCTGTATTTGTCCGCTCGTGTCATCAAGGTAGCAAAATCACCACTGAGTTCAGGATCCATTGTTTCTAGTAATCCAGCGAATACTTCTCCTGTTGATCCATCAAGTGTGATTATATCTCCTTCCTTATATGTTTTTCATTTGATTGTTAGTGTCTTTGTATGCTCATCGACTGCGATTTCGCTCGCCCCAGCGACGCAACATTTTCCCATACCTCTCGCTACTACAGCAGCGTGAGATGTCATTCCGCCTCTCGCAGTAAGGATTCCTTGTGAAGCAACCATACCGACGATATCTTCAGGTGATGTCTCTGTTCTTACGAGGACGACTTTTTTTCATTCTTCGTGTTGATCATGTGCTGCTTGCGCAGTAAACACGATTTGACCGACAGCGGCTCCTGGCGAAGCAGGCAAACCTTTGGTAATCAATTCAGCTGTTTTTTTTGCTGTTGGATTTATTTGTTTGTGGAGGAGGGCATCGAGTTGTTCTGGTTTTACTCTGAGTACTCCGGTCTTTTCATCAATGAGTCCTTCAGCTACCATGTCGACTGCCATTTTGACTGCGGCAGCAGCTGTTCTTTTCCCATTTCTTGTCTGAAGGATGTATAATTTTCCTTCTTGGATAGTGAATTCCATATCTTGCATATCCTTATAATGTTTTTCTAGATTTTGGTAGATTTTGACCAATTCCTTGTAGCAGTCTGGCATAACTTTATCCAATTCTGCAATTTCGAGTGGTGTTCTGATTCCTGCAACTACATCTTCGCCTTGCGCGTTCATCAAGAATTCTCCGTAGAATTTATTTTCTCCTGTTGATGGGTTTCTCGTGAAGCAAACTCCTGTACCTGACGTATCTCCCATATTTCCGAAAACCATAGACTGGATATTGACCGCTGTTCCTAACAAACCCCTGATGTCATTCAATTTTCTATAGACGATTGCTCTATCATTATTCCATGAGTTGAATACGGCATCGATAGCCATCTTAAGTTGTTCTCTTCCATCGTTTGGAAACATCTTCCCAGTAGCTTTCTGGATGACTGCCTTGTATGATTTCACTACTTCTTTCAAATCTTCCACTCCGAGTTCAGTATCGAGTTTTACATTTTTAGCATTCTTTATTTTTTGTAACGCTTCTTCGAAATCGTGGTGAGGAACCTCCATTACTACATTACCGAACATCTGCAAAAATCTTCTGTAACTATCTCGTACAAATCTTGGATTGTTTGTTTTTTTGATAAGTCCTTCGACTGCTTGGTCGTTGAGTCCGAGATTCAAAACCGTGTCCATCATTCCTGGCATAGAATCAGCCGCTCCAGATCTAACCGAAACCAACAATGGATCTTCAGCGTCTCCGAGTTTTTTGCCCATTATTTTTTCCAGTCTAGAAAGTTCTTTCTCTATTTCATCAATTACTTGTTGTGGGTAGACCTTATTATTTTTGTAGTAGATATCACATGTTTCTGTCGTGATAGTAAATCCCATAGGAATAGGCAATCCCAATTTCACCATTTCTGCAAGGTTCTTTCCTTTTCCTCCGAGGATGTCTTTGCCAAGGTCTTTACTCCCTCGGATCGGGGACGTTCCGGCTTCGCCGAACATGTACACGTACTTTTTTCCTTTTTTGAAGAGACACATAACCATATATCATAAAAGAATAAAAAAATCCTGAATATTATTTCAGTGCGTTTTCGCTTTTAGTGGATTGGCTTCCGATTTCAAGTTTTAGTTTGGTTTTCTTTCTTTTTTCTCCACTCTGGTTAACAAATCCACCCCCGGCCCCTCCTTTGTCAAGGAGGGGTGAATGAGTCAAGGCTTCTCCCTTGACAAAGGGAGATTGAGAGGGATTTGTTAACGTTTTCAGAGAATTTTTCTCGATTTTCTCCCTAAATCCCTTACAACACCAGTTCCCACCTGGCAAAAAAAGTGGCAAAATATTTGCTTTTTTTCGAGGGGGGGTATAATTAAGCATAGTTATTTTTACTTTTTTTTACCCCATTCCCATGTCAGCTCCAGAAATCAAAGAAGCATTAAAAGAGGTGAAACAAACTTCTACGAAAACAGAGAAAAAAGTTTATGTCCCCTTTACACCGAAAAAAGAGCCAAAGGAAGATGAAATAAATCTAGAAGATTTTTATGATGATAAAGCTAAAAAACAAGAATCTAAGGAAAAACAAGAGAATTCTTTAGAACTTGCAGAGAAAAATTTTAGAGTTGAGGACACGAAAAACCGGAAGGAGATAACAGATCCAAATGGGGTGAAAGTGAAAGAAAATCCCAAATGAGATGTTCGAGAATATCTAGAAGGAGGTAATAAGTGAGAACAATTATTCACTTGCGATTCAGCTTTGAGAGAAACTAAAAAAGCTGGCAAGAAATTACCGCCTTCATGGACAAGATATAGAGATATTATAGAGGGAAAATATGCATGAAATTATCAAGATTTTTTAGAATGAGAAAAGATAACGTTTCCCGGTGTACGTGAGAATGATTGATTTCAAGATATTGATTTAGAATTCGGTCTGCATTGCGCCGATGGTTCGTATTTCAACGGATATAAATATAAATGGTTCGCTAAATGGGGAAAGAAGAATGATGGATATTCCGTTCGTTGTCTTAAGGACTAGAATAATTTTTTCCCGGCTTCCTTCATGGTGGCCCCGTATCAAGTGACGGTGCAAGCGGGATTTTCACAGAGGATGTCAGAAGATGTACTCTGAAGATGGCAGAAGATGAAAATCCAGTCATGAATTCGAACAGATCTACGATGCGGTGATCAGGTTTTTTTTGTGTTTATACTACACCGCTTTAGAAATCTTAAACTTTTTCATTTTGTTTAAAGTTTAAGTTTCTGTAGGCGGCCAGCATAACCTCGACGTCTGAAAATCGTAATTTTTTACGATTTTCAAAGCGGCTCGGTA
>PFWQ01000053.1:1792-8371 GCA_002791215.1 candidate division SR1 bacterium CG_4_9_14_3_um_filter_40_9 | reverse complement strand
GGGGAGCTGGAGGGGGTCTTGCCTCCCTGAAAGGAGAGGGGGACCCTGAAGTGTCGGGTGGTGGGGTTATTACGAGAGCAGGGGATTTTTGTTTTATCCGCATCCCAATCAATCATGCAAGATCAAGAGCTTCCTTTTGTCCCTTACAATACCAGTCTGACCAAATTCGCCAGACAGAACAGAAAAAAATCAACCAAGACGGAGGGGATATTCTGGCATCTTATTTTAAAAAATAAAAAGTTTCTCTGATATAAATTTAGAAGACAAAAAGTAGTCTGATCGTTTATCTTGGACTTCTACTGTTCCAAATTATTGTTGTGAATAGAACTCGATGGATGATATCATAATGACCAAGTTGAATATGACCAGATGAGAGATGTGATAATCAGAGATTACGGGATAGAGGTCATAAGATTTACCAACGAAGAGATAGAAAACAATTTGGATGGTGTGATCATGGAATTGGAGAGGATTATTGAGGAAAAAGAAAAGTTATATCAGGTTTAGTTGAATTAATTAAATATGAACCGATTGCAAAAACTAAAAATTAAATTATTCCATGACAAGCATAAGGACCAACTAAAGTCATATCCTGGTATTTTTGATATGTATGATAAGGAGCAAGAAATCTTTTTCAAATCCATTGCTGCCCTAGGGAAATTGCAGAATTCATTAAGTTTGGAAAAAAACGGTAATCTTAAAAATAACCTTCTTTATGCAATTCATGGCTATGAAGCGCTCATGGAACTATTTACTAATCATCAGAAGGATTTTTGATTCGACGATGACACAGTGATGACTCTAAATTTTTCTGTAGAAGAAATAACGATCGCTCTCAAACATATTATGAGTGGTTATTATGAATCAGCTCATGTCCATCTAAGAATGGTGATGGAGAGCATAATTAAACTCTGCTTTAAAAAATTAGTTAATAAGGAAGAAATTCAAGCTCTTAGAAAACATAAAAAGGAAGAACATTGAAATGAACATATAAGTATAGAGGATAAAATATCCTTATCATTAAAACATGGTGATTTCTACAAAAAAGAGATTTATCTTGGACTATGAGGCACGATAGAAAATAAAGATTTTTTTGATGAAAAAAATATGTGAAAATATACAAACAACTATGTGAGGTTGTTCATAAATGAAAGAAAGATAAAAAACTCATATTTGATGAAAAACAAATGATTTCAGGTATAGTATTATCTATAAATTTGGTAGAACATTTAGGCAGATTTCTCTTTTTGTGTATAGGAGAGGAGATTAAGAAGCATCGAAATGATCCTTATGAAAGAGCAGAGGATTGGCCTGCAACATATGCGAAACCGATCCGTAATTTGGTTTTCCCACGGAAAAGAGATGAAGAATATTAGAACTCCGATTATATTGTAAATTTCCAGTTCTAGACTGGATTTTTTTATATTTTAGAAAAAATGAGCTTATCGGGTTTTAGTTGAAATATATAAATCTCTTGCAAAAAACACTATTTTTTTTATAATTATTGTGTTATTTAGTTAAATAACTATAAAATAATTATATAGTTATTAGCAAAATAATGCGAATATCTATAAAATATTTATATAATATCTATAAAAATGTTGGATATTAAACAAAAGTTTAACTTATTAAACAAGGCCATACTTACCAAAGAGTTCTTGGATGATTTTTTGCAAAAGCTGCCAGAACAATATACTATCTATGACCTTACCAGGAAATGAATACTTGCTGTAATCAAAAGAGATGAGTCGTATCTCAATCTTCAATATGAAAAATGACCTACGCCATGGATCATTGGCGCAACGTATTGTGGAAAAACTAATTATATGTTTGGATGACTCGCTGTGTACAATCTCTATGGATTTACGACACAAATAGCTAATCAGTATACGATATATTCTACTATATTTTATGGAGATAAAGTAATCTATACTACAGATTTTTCATTCAAAAAAGTAAAAAATGAAGTGATATATGGTTTTGATTTAAAATATGATAGATGAATATATTATAGTATTATGAATATAGAAAGGGCGTTTATTGAATATTGTAAGGAAAATATGAACAAGCTTGCTGAACTTAAAGAAATCTACAAAAGATCAATAAACAAGCAACAGCTTGAAACATTATTGAAAAAATATCCTTACCAAAATATCAGGGCATTTATTATCAAAAAAATTATACTATGACAATAGAACTCTCCCAAGTACTGGATGGTTATGAAGACATTGATTGGAAGCTACTCGAACCAATGCTGCGCGAGCATGAGGCAAAATTTGATATATATAAATTAGAAAAAGATTTTTTACTGACGATTATTCTCATTTATCTCGGAAAACATCATCCGGAATTGATTTTCAAATGATGAACCTGTTTAAATAAAATTTACTATGACTATTACAGATTGTCGGAGGATTTGGATTTCGTTGTGATCGGTAATTTGTGAAAAAATCCAAGACGAAGATTATTAGAACAATATAAGCAATTATTTTCCTCTGATATGTTTAAAAATATTTGACTAACGCTCTCTGGAGAACAGACCAAATATAACACATATAGGCAATGACGTTTTAAATTTTTATACAATTCGTTTATTGATAATTCCCCTCAAATGATCAAAATAGATATAAGATTCGAGCCAATATTATTACTTGCACCTATCTCCAAAAACATAAGAGCAATTTTTAAACATCCTATATTTGAAAATATTTTTTTCCAAAATCATACTATACAAGTGATGGATTTGAATGAAATATTCGCCGAAAAGACGAGAGCTGCATTGACACGTGAATATCCTGCAATTAGAGATTTTTTTGATGTCTGGTATGCTAGAGAGAGGGGATTCGAATTTGAATCTATCAGGCCACTTATATGTCAGAAAATTGGTGATTTGGCATATACTATTGACGATGCATTTGATATTCTACAACAACAAATAAAAACTGAGTTAGATCCTGTATTAAATTCGGAACAAAGAGGAAAATTTACCTTAAAAGAAATATATGATTTTATTTTAACTTTCAAAAAAGATGCTTAATTCAACGCTTAAATCACAGATTAATTCCCTATGGAATACCTTCCGATCAGGTGGAATTTCCAATCCATTGACTGCCATAGAGCAGATATCTTTCCTTATTTTTATGAAAAGATTGGATGAGCTTGATAAGCAGAACGTACTCAAAGCAAGCAGAGTTTCTAGTTTCAAATATGAACCAAAGTTTATTGGAAAATTTGAAATTAATAATAAAAAATACGATAAAGAAGAATTGAGACGAAGTCGTCGAATTCAAATGCCAGCTGAAGAAATGTTTAGTTATGTCAGAGATATTGTCTTTCCATTTATCAAAACATTACATACAGAAGAATGATTCGCAGGTAACCTCAAAGACGCTAATTTCCTTATTCCCAAGGCGAGTATGCTCGTGACAGCAGTGACGATATTAGAAGATTTGCATATAACTCAACAAAACGATGACACATCAGGAGATATTTACGAGTATCTGCTTAATGAAATAGCGAGCGCTGGTAAAAATGGTCAGTTTCGTACGCCAAGACATATTATTCAAATGATCGTTGATATTGTGAATCCAAGCAAACATGACAAAGTTGCTGATTTAGCCGCAGGAACGGCAGGATTTTTGATCAACACCTATAAACATATTTTACAGAGCAATACGAGTAAAGATGCAATCTTTGAGGACGAATCAGAGACGCATTATCCGGCAGATTTGCTTGACGCAAAAGACCGAAAGAGATTAAAGTCTGACTGATTGACGGGGTTTGGTTTTGATAGTACGATGGTCAGAATTGCATTGATGAATTGTATCATGCACGGAATTTCTACACCAAATATCAAATATCAGGATACGTTGGGAAAACAATTTTCTCATGCTCCAGAATTTGATGTAATCCTTATGAATCCGCCATTCAAGGGGAGTATCGACAAGGGAGATGTGAGTGATGACTTTACCTTATGAACTACCAAAACCGAATTACTCTTTGTTGAGCTGATGTACCAAAAACTCGTGGTCGGTGGAAGATGCGGAGTGATTGTTCCTGATGGAGTTCTTTTTGGCTCATCCAACGCTCACAAAAAACTCAGAGAGCTTCTCATAGAAAATACTGACCTCAAAGCAGTAATTAGTCTGCCATCTGGAGTTTTTAAGCCTTACGCTGGAGTGAGCACAGCCGTATTAATTTTCACCAAAGGTGACGAGACAAATAAAGTATGGTTCTATGATGTATCAGCTGATGGATATAGTTTAGATGATAAGAGAACACCGACAAATGATAATGATATCCCGGATATATTAACCAAATACCAAGCTTGTGTCACTGACCGCAAGTATGACAAACAACCTGCGAAGTGAGACAAATGGTTTCGAGTAAATAAGGAAGAAATCAAGAAAAATAATTACGACCTCAGCATCTCCAAGTATAAAAAAATAGAATATACTGCAGTCAAATACGAAAATCCTAAAGTATTGATTAGTCAGATTAAAGAATTGGAAGGGAAAATTGTGAAGTGATTGGACGAGGTAGAAGGAATGATTTAGCTCCCCCTATTTTCCCCCTATTTTCCCCTTGATTTCCCCTCCAAAAATCCTAAAACCACAGCACCGCTTGATAGAGCGACTTTTTTTTGTCTAACGTAACTGTTGGATAAAGATCGGCGTTATACTTTACAGTATCCATCTCACATCCATGCAAGCCATGGCGGTCGAGGTAAACTTCTGAGGAAGTTCTTGGCGCCTACTTTATGCCTTTTTCGCTCCTGTAGTTCAACAGGATAGAACGACTCTCTCCTAAGGAGTAAATACAGGTTCGAGCCCTGTCGGGGGTATATTCAGTCGTTAGACTTTAGTAACGGCCTTACGGCATCTTAGTCCTTAGCTAAAAAAACAAATAGCTAAAGACTATCGGCTAAAGACTAAAGACTATTTTGGAAAGCATTGCTAGACGGAATAGCCATCTGTAAGTTTTGCATCCGCTTTTTATCTTTTTTATTATTTATTATCATGGCAGAAAAGAACAAAACGACCAAAGGAAATCCCGCAAAAGGCGGGGCAGCCAAAAAGGTTGAGAAAAAAGTTCCCGCAAAACAGGGGGATTTAGTATTTCAAAGGCATGACAAAGACACAGGGTCTCCAGAAGTACAAGCTGGATTACTTAGTGCAGAAATCGAGCAACTTCAAGCACATTTGGGTGCGCACAAAAAAGATTATGATGCTAAGAGAAGTCTTTTGAAGAAAGTTGCAAAAAGAAGAAAATTTTTAAAGTACCTCAAAGATAAAAGTCTTGATACGTACTCAACAGTTTCAAAAAAATTAGACCTCAAAGTATAACAAAATTTAGTAAAACTTGGTAAAAACGGTGAACTTAGTAAAACTTAGCTAAGTTAACCCAGTTAACCCAGTTAACCAAGTTGACCAAGTTAACATTTTTTTATTCTCTAACGTTTTACATTGTAATGGCAGAATTTAATTTAGCTGATCTTAAACTTCCTATTATCAAGGAAGGATATAAGGTGAAGTGAGTCGTACTCAAAAAAATCGAAAACGGAATTTTAGTTGATTGTGCAGACTGCGCATTCACAGGTATCATCCTTTCAAAGGAAGTGAAAGAACTTGAAAGATCAGGGTATGATCTTGCTCCTGGAAGAGAAATCGAACTAGAAATTGTCAATACAAATATCAGACATGAAGATGGACATTACATCGTATCTATCACAAAATTGCTTCAATACGATATCTGGAAATCTATCATCAAAAAATTTGAAGCTGATGAGATTATCAGCGTGACACCCACAGAAGCCAATCTTGGTGGATTGCTCGTGGACATGCATGGTATCAAAGGATTCGTTCCATTGTCTCAATTGGCTCCTATCCATTACCCTAGAGTAGAAGATGGAGATCAAGAAATCATTTTTAAAAAACTTCTTGAACTCATCGGCAAAGAACTCAAAGTAAGAATCATAAATATCGACGAAGAAGAAAAGAGAATCATCTTGTCGGAAAGAGAAGCGCTTAAAGAAGAAAGAGAAGCAGTGCTTTCTCAACTCGAAGTAGGAAAAGTATTCGACGGAGTAGTAAGCGGAACATCTTCATATGGACTTTTCGTTACTATCGGAGGTACGGTAGAAGGATTGGTTCATATCTCAGAAATCACCTATGGACACGTCAACAATATCGATCAACTCGGAAAAATCGGTGATAAGGTATCAGTCAAAGTTATCGGACTTGAAAATGGAAAGATTTCATTATCCAGCAAGAAATTAAAAGATGATCCGCGGATCGCATTGCCAAAGGTGCACAAAGTGGGCGATATCATCGAAGGTGAAGTCATCAGATTTGTTCCTTATGGAGTATTCGTGAGAGTGTTCGGTGATATCAATGGATTGGTTCACTTGAGCGAATTGTCTCAGAGATCTATCCAGAATCCAAATGAAGTCGTAAAACTCGGACAGATAGTTAAAGCGAAAATCATTCTCCTTGATTCAAAAAACAGAAAAATCGGATTGGGTATGAAGGGTCTTCTCGAGGGCGACGATAAACAAACAAGTACAAAGTTGAAAATAGA
>PFWQ01000053.1:0-1761 GCA_002791215.1 candidate division SR1 bacterium CG_4_9_14_3_um_filter_40_9 | reverse complement strand
GGAGATAAGGAGATCAAGGGAGATTTGGAGAGAGAAACAGATAAATCAAACGAATCTCCAGGTCGCCAGCAAATCTCCAAATCCTTTGAAGAAAGAAAACCTAAGACTAAGGGATTGGGTGATGTTTTGAAGAAGTTGACTGAAGATAAAGATACGGCAGATAAGGCAGAAAAGATGCTTGAAAAAGCTCCTAAAGAATCTAAGAAGATTGCAAGAAAGCCAGCTGCTGAAAAAGAAGCTAAAGCTGCAAAAGCCGAGGCTCCAAAGAAAGCCGCAGAAGAAAAAGCCGAGGCTCCAAAGAAGACGACAAAAGCCAAGAAAGCTGAATAATTATTCTATTCACGATAGAGAAAAGACGTCATGCCCGTGAGGGTGTGGCGTTTTTCCATTGAAAAAAATGAAACATTGAAAAAAATGAAACATTGACATTAGCTAATATATTATTATATTCATTCCCTCTAAAAAAAAGAAATAATTAATAAAAAGAAAGTTAAACCAAAAAAAGAAAGGAAAATTATGGACTTGAACATTAACTATGAAAACCTAGTGCAACTTATTTTAAAAAAAGAATTGCGCTTAAAAACTCTTATAGAGTTGCTGAACATTGATATTGATGAAGTGGAAAACGAATTAGCTACCAAGGCACAAAGGCTCGGAGAAACATTCGTACGTAAAGGGTCGGAAGGTATAATGATTCCAAAACCAGTGTACACGTTTCGTTATGCTGATTGCCCGGAATCGGCTCGTTTGCTGCACATAGCAAAAGTGTTTTCTTTCGCACATGAAGGGTCGGCTTATAATTCACCGGACATGTCATCGTATGATTTGCGTGAAGATGATGCATATCGTCATGTTGTTGTTTATGACGACGGCTTATTCGGTGTAGGACTCAGATTTCTTCCCTTGTATAAGGGGATTTCGTATGAAAAGAGTTCTATGAACAAATTATTCATGGCTACAGAGACGCTTCAAAATGACATTTTGGGAAAGGCATTAGAACTAGGTACTACTTTCATCGTGCCTGAACTACAAGGCCAACCACAATCGACGAATTATCTTTTTAGCGCCATGGCATTTGCTATCATGTTAAATCGTGACGCAGAGATATTGATAGGCAGGCCGACGATTCAGGGGAACATGAATGATGACATCAAAGGATTGATTTCCTCATGGATGTACGAAACATTTCATCCAAAAGGACAACCGGATTTGGTGATGTATCATGAAAACGTTCCTGCGATTAAGTTACTACCATTTTCTTCTTACAAGGACGACTACAACAGCAAGGTACCGGAAGAAGAAAGATACAATGACGCAGCGCCATTGAGAAAAAGAGAGAAAGCTGTTGAAAGGATGGTGAAGAAAAAAGGTTCAGAATTCCCTGATATCATGGCCTTTTATACAATCATCTGTGCTAGTGAAGATGGCTTGGTACTATTTGGTCCTCCGGTAAAAAATTACGGAGATTACGGGCCCGGATCATGGGAATTCCCGCTCGGGGTTAAACGTAATAAAATAGCAACCATTCACACTATGTATTTGGATGATGCCAATAGGCAATTGTACGGAAAATAAGTAATCAACATCAACAACATAAAGCCGGGCTTATTGCGCCGGCTTTTTTTAAATTTCTAGAGAAATTTTTTTTCCGTCCACATCTTCAAATATCAATTTCCATGCGGTCAATCCCATCGGCACCGAAACGTCGGGGTCATCTTTCCCATACAGATAATCGCCGACGATAGGCAATCCGTGATGGGC
>PFWQ01000015.1 GCA_002791215.1 candidate division SR1 bacterium CG_4_9_14_3_um_filter_40_9 | reverse complement strand
CTAATCACAAATTAAAGCCAGAGAATATCATCAATTATTATACCGACAATGTCGCCACAAATACCGAATATGCTGCACTCTTGAATGAAACAATCACTAATGCACTTAGTCGATTCGCTATTAAATAACTTTTAACCCCTAAATATTCTTTATGAAAGAAATTATTGGGAATTCTATATTGGACAAATTCTTTGATGAGACGACGATGTCGTTGCATATCAAGGAAGGCAGACCAATCCTCAAAAAGAAATGACATCCGGGAAGCTGGAAACCAGTGATCGAATGATGAAGTTTGGATAAAAAAGCATTCGCTGATTTGGTAGATGCTATCTATAAAGAAATCGACAATAGAGATGACGGATTCTTGGAAATCGATAGGAAACTTTCCAAGGTGCTTCAGCTCGGACCATACAGAATCGTCATCGTGCATCCGCCCTTATCTGATGGGATGGAAATGACCGTCGTCAAACCTATCAAAACTTTGGAAATAGAGGATTATAAATTGACTCCGGAAGTCTTCGATCTCCTGAGAAATAAGGCTAAAGGAATTCTTATTTCAGGCTCGCCAGGAAGCGGAAAAACGACATTCGCTCAGGCTCTTATCGGTCTTTTCCATAGAGACAATCATATCATCAAGACGGTCGAATCCCCACGTGATCTCTTGGTATCTGATGATGTCGTGCAATATAGTTTCACCTACGGAACGCATGATGAAGTAAGAGATATCTTATTGCTTTCTAGACCTGACTATACCGTGTATGATGAAGTAAGAAATACCTCTGATTTTGAACTCTATAAAGATTTGAGATTGACGGGAATCGGTTTGGTGTGAGTGATTCATGCTACGAGACCTGTGGATAGTATTCAGAGATTTCTGGGGACCATTGAGATGGGGATTATTCCGCAGGTATTGGATACTGTCATCTATATCGACAAATGAGAAGTCAAAGAAGTATATAATTTACAGCTTACCGTGAAAATTCCAGAGTGAATGGAATCAGAAGATCTTGCTCGCCCGGTGATTATTGTAACAAGTTTTCTGACTAAGGCTGTAGAATATGAAATTTATACTTTCGGTGAACAGATTGTCGTCATGCCACTCAGCGGAGCTGAGGGGTCGAGTAACGAGTGACGCGTTACGAGTAAGGGAAAAAGTGCAATTTCGGAATATGCTAAAGAAGCTATTCACAAAAAACTTGCGCAATTGTTGCCGTGTGATTTCTTCATCAAGGTGAAGGGCAATGGCTTGGATCTCTATGTCCCTGATTTCTATAAATGACGTATCATCGGTAAAGCATGAGCAAGTATCGGTGACTTAGAAAAGACTGTGTGAATGAGTATCAACGTCAAATCATTTGAAAATTTACCACTGCTTGATGTCAAAACCGATATCAGTGAATCCAAGAAAAATGCTCGTCTAGATATTGCATTCCCAGATCAATACGCCGGTAAAGTATTGTGTCTGATGATTGGTGAAGATCTTGTGTATTTCACTGCCGACATCAATGCTATCATCACTATCAAAGATAAATCCATGACTAAGACCATCCAGAAGAAATGATTTGTCATTGTTGATCTTGAGAAACTATAATGCGACTAGATTGCCACGT
This sequence comes from candidate division SR1 bacterium CG_4_9_14_3_um_filter_40_9, assembly GCA_002791215.1. Taxonomy (GTDB): domain Bacteria; phylum Patescibacteriota; class Gracilibacteria; order Absconditabacterales; family Absconditicoccaceae; genus UM-FILTER-40-9. The sequence continues at coordinate 6,569 of PFWQ01000015.1, read as the reverse complement.
CGTTGTACTTCTCGCAATGACAGTCGCACATTATACTGGTTACCCATGCTCGTCATTACGAGCGAAGCGTGGTAATTTGAGTATGACCTTTTATCACTTTAAAATATCTGTATGAACAATTTCCACTTTGCAAAAATCATCGCTGGTGTAGGTCCGACATTGGCAAAAGAAACGGTGCTTTCCAAAATCATCAATATGGTAGATGCATTCAGGATTACGCTTTCTCAGGGATTTGACGATAACAATAAAAAATACATCGACACTATCATGAAGCTGGATAATAGCAAGACTGTCATGCTCGAGATGAGAGGACTCGATCTCAGAGTAAAAAATGTGTTGAACGTGAAAGCCAAGGAAGGTAATATCATCGCCGTGGAATATTCTGAATATGCTCAAGAGCATAATAAGAAAATTTTCATCGATGCGCCATTTTTGCGTGATCTTCCAAAAGGCAACAAAATCAAATTTGAACAAAGCGGAGTAGTATTGAAGGTGAAAGAAATCACTGCTGAAGCCATTAATTGCGAGGTCGTCAAATGAGGTGAAGTCGTCCAATTTGATAGAGTCTTATTCGATAAATATGAAGTGGAAATCCCTTTTATGACAGAAAAAGACAAGAAAGATATCCTCTGGGGATTGGAATATGGAGTGAATATGGTCATCGCTTCTATGGTGAAGACTAAGTCTGATATCATGGAGATGAAAAATTTCCTTACTTCACAAAATGCTAACAAAATGAAAATTTTGGCGAAGATTGAAACGGAAGAAGCGCTGAAGAATATTGATGATATTATTGAAATATCAGATGGAATTATTTTGTGTTTTGATAAAATATCTGAAGCGATGAAGGCCAAAAAAATTGATGAAAGAGCACTTATCAAAAAATCCAAGAATGTGGGGAAACCAGTCATGGTCACCTTTGTCGGCACTCGAAGTGCAGGAAAATATAAATTGATCAATGAGGCCGCTGTGAAGAGATTCTGTTCACTCGCCGTAGATGGATATATGATTGATACGATGATCAGAGAAGATGATCCACTAGAAATCGTGACGGAATTGTTTGAAATGCTCGAGAAACACGAACTCAAACTTGAAGACAACAAGCTTGATCGTTTCTACGAGGATGATAGTGATTATGAAGTCAGAGATTATATTATTTACAACGCCTATAGGATCACCAGAGAACTTGATGTCAGAGCTATGGTGTCATTTACCGAGAATGGATATACTACATGAAGACTGTCCTCTCTTGCGCCGATGGTGCCAGTCATCGCTTTCACTAAAATCGATGAAACATATAGATATTTGAACTTGCTTCGATGAGTCAGAGGCTATAAAATCTCCCAATCCTTCAACTATGAAAATCTGAAAAGGATAGGAAAAGAGATGATTAGAATCATGTTCAAATGAAATATTTCGCTTGATGATAAGATTATCATCGTTCAGGCAAATGAATCCGTCAAAGACGAAAGGACAGATATGATCAATGGTTTGGAGCTTTATAAATTTAAGAATATATAAAAACACTTCGTGTGATAAAACTCCGCTGTATAGCGGGGGATAAAAGTTCGCCCCGATTTGGGGCTCGCGATAAACGCTAATGCGATAAAAATTGAATTTTAAATTTTAAATTTAACATTTGATGTTAATTGTTGGAATAACTGGCACTTTATGAGCTGGGAAAGGTACTATCTCAGACTATCTCGTCAAAAAATGATTCAATCACTACTCAGTGAGTGACTATATTGTAGAAGAAATAAAAAAAAGAGGACTGGAGGTCAATAGAGACAGCATGTATACCGTCGGATGGGATCTGAAACAGAAATTCTGACCAGATTTTATCGTCAAAGAATTGTATAAGAAAGCAAAGACAGAATGAAAAGATGCTGTCATAGAAAGTATAAGATCTCCTTGAGAAGCTGTATCACTCAAAAAATTGGATGACTTTGTTTTGCTCTCTGTGGATGCGGATCAAAAACTGAGATATGACAGAATCCGTTTGCGCAACAGCGTCAAAGACCAGATTGATTTTGAAACATTTGTCTCAAATGAGGCAAGAGAATTACAAGGCAGTGATGATCCCTCCAAGATAAATCTTCCCGCATGCATTGAAATGTCTGACTACAAACTTAGAAATGATTGAACATTTGAAGATTTTTATAGACAGGTTGATGAAGCGATAGGGACGCGTTAACAAACCTCCCACCCTTCGGGTCCCCCCTCCTTCTCAGGAGGGACAAAAAAAGGAAGAAAATAGTTTTATATTTTCAAATTTATTATGGTGAGAATTCCGATTTGAATTTCCAATAGGCATGTGCATTTATCGCAGATCGATGCTGATAAACTTTTCGGTAAATGACATGTTTTTGAGGTTGTCAAAGATCTTACTCAGCCTGGAGAAAAGGCAACGAAGGATACACTTATTCTTCAGTGACCTAAGGGAAAAATAGAACATGTCAGAGTACTTATGCCCGTGAGAAAATTCACCCAAGTGGAGCTTTCGATAAGCGACACTTTTGCGCTTGGGATAGAACCTATGGTTAGAATTTCTGGAAATTTACAAGGCACTCCAGGACTCAAACTTATCTGATCTGCAGGCGAAGTGGATCTTCCTTTTGGCGCTATTGTTGCCAAAAGACATTTGCATTGTAGCGTCAAAGAAGCTCAGGATCTGTGACTAGAAAGTGGTCAGAATATCAACATCAAAGTCTGATGAGAAAGAGGTTTGGTGTTTGAAAATGTCGAAGTCAGAGCAAAAGATACCTACGAACTTGATTGTCATCTCGATATCGAAGAAGCGAATGCGGCGGGGTTAAAAATGGGGGATCGAGGTGAATTAGTTAAATAGAACGGGATGCGTGAACAAATCCCTCTTCCGCTTCGCTCCCTCTCCCTTTCACAAGGGAGCCAAAATGAAAAATAAGAAAATAGGTCGGATGGGATTCCGGCTTTTTCTTATTGAATTTTTTTAAATCTCCATTTGAATAAGGTAATTGTAGCTATTATTCAATCTCGTCGTCGTTTAAATTTTTTTCATTCACTTACTCTTCTCTGTGTGTAGTGGATTGGTGATTCGCCATATTTGTATCATTTTCTCAACAAGAGCATGGTGACCGCAGGTTCTCGATCAAAAGCGTTTTCTGGAGGAACAAGAAGATCTGGTTTCAGCTTCTTTTTGAACATTTTGTAACACGTAGGTGCATCAGTAATGAGTCTTAGTGTAAGCAAAGATGCTAGCAAATTGATTCGAAGCCCGCCCGTTATCAGTGATATTATAGCTGAGAGTCTGGAATAATGACTCCCCAATCTGATTATCTTTCTGGGTCTAGATCCATAGATAAAATCTAAGTTTTTTTCTTCAAGCTCTTTGATCAGAGGGATATAATCACTAGGCGTATATTCCCTATCTGCATCCTGGACAATCATCAGATCTCAGTTTGCTTGCGCGAAACCCCTTTTGAGAGAAAATCCTTTTCATGATCTCTTGCTGTTTTCAAGGTATTGTATTTCAACGTGAGGATGATGTGAACCTAAAAATCATTGTATTACTCATTTGCTTTTATCAGTACTGCCATCATTAACCAAAATTATCTCTTTGGTGTATCCGAGAGTCTCTAGATCGACTGCTAGAACGTCGTTTACGACATGGAGTATAGTTTTTTCTTCATTGAAAAATGGTATGATGATGGATAGTTTTTTCATGGATGATACATGTATAATGGATAAACGGAAAACAGATTAATTTATAATTGTATCTTAGCTAGCATGATCTTTTATGCTCTTGTATCCGTCCTTAATCAGACTTTTTTCTCAATCGTTTGACTCATGCATAGACCAAAGGCGTTCCTATCACGGACATGAGGCATTTGAGTGCTCGGTATGGAAAGATCAGGCTGAAAAGAAAACTTACATTTGATCCGAATCCTTGCTGAAGCGAATAAAAGGCAAGGAACATAAACACGATGGAATCTATTCATTCTGAAAGGAAATTGGACGCATTGTTTCTAAACCACAATCCATATCTGTGTAATTTCGCTTTGAGTTTGGCGAAGATATAGAGATCCAAAAAGTCTGCTACTGCGAATGCTACTAAGCTTGCTATGGACATCCTGACTGACATGGAGAATATAGTATCGTATGCTGCTTCTGTAGGCAAGAAGCGCGTAGCTGCTGGTAATCGTGTAAAGAGTGCAGCTGCTAAGATCAATAATGTGATGATAATCAATGATATCTTGATATATCATCTCATCTTTTCTTTGCCATGAACTTCACAGATGACATCGTTGATAGAATAGACCACAGGGATTAGGAAAATTGCTACGCTGGCGCGTAATTGATAACTCCCTAAATGCACGATATTAAATACTTTTGCTCCCATGAGCTCTGAAACTATTACGCAGAATATATAAACTCCGAATAATAAATCTAATTTATTGATGTTTTTCATTCTCGGCATATTACCATATAAAATTATTCCATGAGTGGCTTGAGCAATGGTCTATACAAATCATTCTCAGGCGGAATTTTTGTCGCTTCAAAGGTATAGGTATCGGCATATTCTATTCAAGGAATATTTCTTCCTATGACAATAGGCTGGCATTCTGCTGCTTCGCCCATCAGATATACTGCCATGGCGCTAAGTGCATCGACGACATTTACTTGGGTGATTTCCAACGCTTTCCCAAAGATGTCTTTGACTCCTCTTTTATCTATCAGTGGTTGGATGCCGTAGGCATAAATTCATATTCCTACCACTCACCATTTCAATGGTCTGGTTGTGCTGTCTGTGATGATGATTCCTATATTTTTCACTTGGTGTTTTTTACAGATATAATCGTGGATTTCTTTACTGAATGTCGGCAAATTATCCGGCCAGAGAATATAGTAGCCGTTTGCGTTGCTTTCGTCGATGCCCGCTGATGGAATCAGAATATCATTTTTGATGGTGAGATAGGTGTCTTTTCCCGGCATTACATCTGTGCGTATCCGTTTATCCGCTTCTTGTTCAACCAAGTCTTTTTTGTTGATTTCTGTAGCTTTGATGCATTTCCCTTGATGAATGGCGAGAATTTTGGAAGTAATAAAAATAATATCTCAATCCTGAACGTCTGTCACGTAGGTGTCCAGAACTTCAAAAAGATTGTCTTTGGGCGGCAAGAGTGGGCGTGTTTTGATAGGAATAAATTGCATGAGATTCGTAAAAGACGTAAAAGGAGATTTAGATTGCTTCGTCGTGAGACACATGCAATGTGCCCCTACTCCTCGCAATGACGGTTAGCAATCTTCTCGTATCATAATTGTCCGCAGGCAGATTTCAAATCCCTTCCCAAAGAATCTCTGATGGTCACCGTGATGCCTTTCTTTTCGAGGATATCTTTGAATGCTCTGATCGTTCTTTCGTCGCTTTCTTCAAGTTTGATGGCTGGATTCATGTTGTAAGGAATCAGATTTACATGAGCGAGTCTGCCGTGAAGGAGATCTGCTAGTTGTGTTGCAAGTTCAGGCTTATCTGTCTTGTTCTTGATCATGATATATTCATAAAAGATTCTATTGTCGGAGACTTTGACATAGTCGTCTATCGTTTTCATGAGCTTGTCGAGCGTGTAGACTTTGGCTATCGGCATGAGTTCTTCACGGAGTTTCTGATTCGGAGCATGAAGGGAAATCGCCAATTTGACTGGTATGTCGTCCTTGATAAGTTGCTCGATGCCAGGGATGATGCCTGCTGTCGAGATGGTAATATGTCTTTTGCCTAGAGAAAATCCGCCTGCTTGCGCGATCATGATTTCTATGGATTTTTTTACGTTTTGATAGTTTATGAGTGGTTCACCCATACCCATAAAAACGACATTTCTGACTGCTCGGAGCGTTTGGTCATCTTTTTTACCGAATTTCGTCTTGATGAAATTGTTCGCGAAGAGAAGCTGGGAAATGATCTCATTTCGAGTCAAATCTCTCTTGATTCCGAGTTTGCCAGTGACGCAGAAAACACAATTGACGGGGCAGCCGATTTGTGAAGAGACGCACAATGTTATCCTATTAAGGGGTCTATCAGGTCATAAGGTCGTAAGGTCATCAGGTCATTTGTTTTGACTTTCGACTTTATGGACTTTCGACTTTATGGACTCTTTTTCATGTTTGCTTCGGTGGAAGAGAATTACCGCTTCGATGGTGAAGTTATCATGAGTTTTGAATCAGATTTTTATATTGTCTTCACTCTCCAATATGGTCTCCGGGATGATGGAGAGTATTTCAAAATTTTCGTCGAGTTGCTGTCTCAAATCCTTGGAAAGGGTGGTCATATCCTCAAATCTGATGTTCTGATTGTCGTAGATCTCCTGGATTATTTGTTTTACCCTAAAAGGCTGGAGCTTGTGCTCTTTTGCGAAGGTCTGGAGGTTATTTGGATTGAGGATGGATTGTTTCATAGTAATGTAATGTATTAAAATTTCTCATGCCTGCGGCGCTTCTTGCCTTACTTTCTGGCATTTCCCCAGAAAGTAATAAAGAGGTCTAGTCGACATCAAACCTCGCCCTCTTGTCTATTTTGCCTTTAAATTTCCGTGTAT